>JAYRQZ010000031.1:0-8209 GCA_041910355.1 Candidatus Woesebacteria bacterium
GACATCAGTAATACAGTTGCCGCCGGCATCTTAGCCGTCCCAAAATCAGCGTACATACTAGTCAATTTTGGTACCACAAATACCATCATAATAATTGCCACGACAATCATTCCAGTAACCACAATTGCCGGATAAATCATTGCTCCCTTTACCTTACCGTTAAACTCATTCTGACTTTCCAAATTTGCTGCTAGTTTGGCCAATATTTCCTCCAATACTCCCGCTTCTTCACCTGCTTTAATCGATGCTACGTAAGCCTCACCAAAAACATTAGTGTATTTCTCCAGTGCTTTTGCCAACGGTTGCCCTCCCCGGACCATATTCAAACATGTATCAAGTATTTCATACAATCCCGCCTTACTGGCCGACTGATCTTTTAACATTGATAGTGCATCTGTAAGCGGCAAACCAGCCGTCATCATCGTTGATAACTGTCGTGTTAAAGTTGAAGTGTCTTTTAAAGTTACTCTACCGGAAAATCTTTTATATAACTGCAAAAATAAATTATCTTTTTGTTCACCAACATACAATGGAATTAAGCCACTGCTTTTAACCGATTCGATTGCCTGAACCCGATCAGATAAATCCAACACTCCCTTTACCATTTTTCCGTTCCAATCTCTGGCTTTATATACAAATTTACTCATTTTCCTTTTATCATTCTTAAGTTGCTTTGCAACTCACTTGGTCGTAATGAATAACTCATCGCCACCTCTTCGGTTATTCTTCCTTGGTGAATTAATCGGGCCAATGATGTTTCCAATCCAACCATTCCCACATCAGCACTAGTCTGAATTATATTATCCAACATAAATGCCTTACCTTCTCGGATAGCGTTTCTAACCGCCGGAGTTGCGATTAATATTTCAAACACAGGTACCCGACCACCATCAATTGCCGGCAACAACCTTTGCGATACTATCGCTGTAATTACACTGGCTAATTGAACTTTAATTTGCTCTTTCGAACCTTCTGGAAAAACATCAATAATCCGGTCAACAGTTTGAGCCGCTGAATTAGTATGTAATGTTGAAAATACCAAATGGCCGGTTTCAGCAATAGTTAGTGCCGATGATATTGTTTCCAGATCTCTCATTTCGCCGACAAATACCACGTTCGGATCTTGTCTCAAAACTGATTTTAGTGCTATATCAAAATTATCAGTATCAAAACCCAACTCCCGCTGGGTTACAATTGCTTTTTCCGGTTTAATAATATATTCAATCGGATCTTCAATGGTGACAATATGACATTTGTGATTTTTATTTATTTCATTTAGTATCGATGCCACCGAAGTTGATTTTCCGTGACCGGTTGGCCCGGTCATCAACACAAACCCTTGTTTAAAATCCACAAACGACGAAAACATTTCCGGTAGATTCAATGCAGCAAAATTGGGAATTTCCGAAGATACTACCCGCAATGAACAAGCCAGTTCTCCTTTTTGGTAAAACATATTGACTCTGAATCTGGCTTTGTCGATATTAACCGAAAAATCAATATCTTTTTGACCTTTCATTTTATTAGCTTGTTCTTCTGTCAATATCGATAAAATCATCTCTGTCATCTGTTTTGGAGTACCGGCATCAAAATTCGATATATCTGTCAGTTCACCGTTAACCCTTATTTTGGGCACCATCGATGCCGCTAAATGGATGTCCGAAGCTTTATTGGCTACCGCCAACTCTAATATTTGTTTTATTTTAGTATTCATCATATATTCAGTATAAAGTATTACGTATTAAGTATCACGTATAAGTTATTTTTTATTTAAATATTTAATTAATGAATTAATTAATTTACTTACATCCACAGTTATATTTGCAATAGTAATAAAATCTTGTTTTATTAAGTAACCAACATCTCTAGCAATTAGTAATTGATTTTGAACCTCAGTTAATGAACCTAAAGACAAATAATAAAACTGTTTTTTCTCTAAATTGGATCTTCTTGAAAAACCTTCGGCAATATTGGATGTAACCGACACCGATGCTCTTCTGATTTGATCACCCAAACCTCGTATTTCGTATTTGGGAAATTTCAAAGTCATTTTATATATTTCGATAACCAATCTGTGACCTTCCTGCCATGCCTTTAAATCGGTAAACGATTTAATTTTTTCCATATACTTAATACGTAATACGTTATTTTTTGTTTTTTTAATTTTTATACTTAATACTTGATACTTAATACGTAACACGTTTCTAATATTGTGCTACTCTCAATACATCCTCCATAGTAGTAATACCTTCCAGCACCTTGACATACCCATCCTGTTTCATCGACAACATCCCGTCATCCATTGCTTGCTTCTGAATCGCTGCCGCCGACTCTTTACTCACTACTAACTTAGCTATCTTTTCCGTCATCGGCATCACTTCATAAATAGCAATTCTACCCAAGTATCCGGTATTATTACACTTTTCACATCCGACAATTTTGGGCATTTTTAATTTTTTACCGTCTTTTTTCCATTTGTCGGCAATCATGTCATATATCGGGCCCAAAGTATTTTTTAATTCCGTTTCTGTTTCCGATGGAATATCAGTCTCCTGAACACAATCTTTGCAGACTCGTCTTAATACCCGCTGTCCCACCACACAGGTCAGAGAAGATACCAGCAAAAACGGTTCTACTCCCATATCTAACATTCGCGGTGGTACTCCCGAAGCGTCATTGGTATGCAAAGTTGAAAACACCAAATGTCCGGTCAAAGACGCGTTAATAGCCAAATCAGCCGTTTCAGTATCCCGTATTTCTCCTACCATTATAATATTTGGATCCTGTCGTAAAAATGATCTTAGAGCCGATGCAAAAGTCAATCCCGCCTGCACATTTACCTGCACCTGATTAACTCCTTTCATCTGATACTCCACCGGGTCTTCAATAGTTACCACATTTACTCTTGGAGTCGCTACTTTATCCAAAACCGAATACAGTGTGGTAGTTTTTCCGGAACCTGTCGGTCCGCAAACGATGATAATTCCGTGCGGCCTTTCAATTGCTTCCATCAAATTTTTCAAAGCCAAGCCCCGCAAACCCAAGTCTGGCAACGACGGCACTTTTTGTGATTTTTGTAATAAGCGCATAACCACTTTTTCTCCATATGTTGTCGGTAACGTTGATACCCGCAGATCAACATCGTGTCCATCACTACTAAAGAAAAATCTACCGTCCTGCGGCACCCTCTTTTCATCGATTTTTAAATTGGATAATATTTTTATCCGTGACACCACTGCATCGTGAACATTCCGGGGTAATAAATATTTTTCCTGTAAAATACCGTCAATCCGGTATCTTATTCGAACGCTGTCTTCCTGTGGTTCAATATGAATATCAGATGCTCTGGATTTAACAGCAAATTCCAAAATTGTGGTTACAATTTTGGCCACCGGCGCCTCTGCCGATACTTTTTTGGCACTTTCAGTTACTACCGCCGATTCTTCTTTTTTTCTTTCATCTAAAGCCTTGGTTACCTCTGAAGTAATTCCTTTTTCCCGGACATATTTTTCCGAGATAAATTCCATTATTTGTTTCTCGGTTGCAATCGCTGTTTTTACCTTCATTCCCGTTTTCTTTTCTAGAAACTCTACCGTTTCCAAGTCAAACGGATTAACCATCGCTACTAATAATTCCTTGGCTCTCGGATCCATCGAGTAGGGGACCACCTTATACTTTTGAGCCACACTCTCCGGTACCAAAGCCAACGATTCCGGCGAAAAACCAATTTCTGCTAAATCAACATAATCAACCCTCAAAAATTGTGCCTTAGCTCTGACAAAATCTTCATCCGACAAAATCCGCATATTTTTAATAATTACCTCTTCTGATTCACCGGTTTTCAATTGTTGCAAATTAATTTCTTCCGACTTAGCTGCATCAATCAATCCCTGAGCCAACAATACCTCGCGCAAATTTTTATATACTTTTAGGGCAGTATCATTCATATTTTTCTTCTATAATAACTATACATTATGTTGTTTCCGTCTACACTATTCATCTCTACCTCAGACATCGATCTGACACCATACCTTTCCAAACTGGGCCATTCCCAAATAATTAACAATCCGGATATTTTTTGCATATCGTCTCCCGATGATTACAAAATTGAAAATGTCCGTCAAATAAAGATTTTTCTATCCCGGCAACCTTACAATCACAATACAAAAATTATCATTATTACCAATGCCCATCTATTAAATACCGAATCCCAAAATGCTCTCTTAAAAAGTCTTGAAGAACCGTCTGAAAATAATTATTTTATTCTGATAACACCCGTAATTAGCGGTCTTTTACCTACTATCATTTCCCGTTGTCATATTATTCGTCTTAAATCATCTCCCAAAAAACTAAAAGCCAAACTATTAAAATTCCCCGCCTCAGTCTCAGACTCGCTTTCTCTTGCAGACACTTTAGTTAGAGACAGAGAAACTACCTTACAATATATAGAAGACCAGCTTATCTTGTTTCAGCAACAATTAATCGATAACCCCGATACTCAAACCGTCAAAATTATCGATAAGCTAATTAAATGTCATCAAATGTTAACTTCTAATGTCGATCCCCGCGCTTGCCTTGATCTTTTGTTACTTCCTTAATTTCAGTTTTTCTATTTCCGCATTTTAACCTCATTGACTTAACTTTTTGTGCTATAATGACTGCAGATGTTTTCACCTGTCTTTTCAATCAATAATCGCATCCTAAAAAATATTGGTTTGATTGAAGGTGCAAAAGCTATCATTGACGAAGCTCCACTTATTCCGGCATACGAAAAACAATTCCGACAGGATGCTATTGTCCGCACAGTCCATTACGGGACCAGAATCGAAGGCAACGATCTTACTTTTCAGGATGTAGCCAAATTAATCGAAGGCCGATCAGTTACCGGTCAGGACAGGGATATCCAGGAAGTTATCAACTATCGAAATGTGGTTAATTATCTCGAGGAATTATGGGCTCTCTACGATTCCAATATGCCGCTTCCTGAAGAAAAAACCGTGCCCAATTTTGATCAAAATGGCCGACGACCTTTTTATTACAGCGAAACAATTGTTAAAAAAATTCACGAATTAACCACCACCAAAATTATCACCGAAACTGAATGTGGCAAATATCGTCACCAACAGGTGGTGCTAAAAAACACCCGTACCGGCGAAATTGCCCACCGACCGCCTCCGGCCATCGAAGTTCCCTATTTAATGGCCGATTTAATTGATTGGCTCAATGAACCCGAATCCCGGGACATACATCCAGCCATCCGATCGGCAATTGCTCAGTATATTATGGTGGCCATTCATCCATTTATTGAAGGCAATGGCCGTGTTTCCCGGGCATTTGCTATGTTGCCACTTTATGTTGAAGGTTACGATATCCGTCGGCTTTTTTCTATGGAAGAATATTTCGACCGCAACGCTGAAAGTTATTACAACACTATTCAGGAAACTCACCAACAAGCCTCTGATATTTTTAAACGGAGTTTGACCAAATGGATTGAATATTTTACCGAAGCACTGGCTATCGAATTAACCCGAGTCAAGGAAAAAGTTCAGACTCTCTCCCGGGATATTAAATTTAAACAAAAACTCGGCAACAAACAGGTCCACCTTACTGAACGTCAAATAAAATTAGTCGAATATATGCAGCAATTTGGCGGCTTACGTATGCCCGACGCTAAATCATTATTACCTATGGTCAGCGACGACACTATCTGGCGCGATCTGAAAAAATTAATCGATGATAAAGTTTGTGAAAAACGAGGGAGTACTAAGGGTGCCTACTACTGTTTGGCTAATGTTTAAATATTTTCGCCATCAACTACAACCAATCTACAAACGTCCACATCACATCCTACCACCCTCAAAAACACACCTCTATTTTCTTGTCCATTTTCTTGTCCATTTTCAAAAACAATATCAATTTTTCGGTAAATTTTTAATGCCTCAATCTCTGCTAGCACCGGACTCTTTTTACCAACACGCAATTCCATTACTAACTCCGAACCGATTTTGTCCCCAACATATACTACTCTTGCCATTTTAGATATTTGCCAAATTTCTACTTGATGTCTTAAAGATTCAATTGAAAATAATTTTTCCATATTTAATATTTAATAAATTAATATTTACAACTAAGAAAAAAATCCACACCTCAAGACTGGGTCAGTCGACGCATCTCCTCTGCTATTCAATGCAAGTTGTCTTACTCGACAAGTAATACCGTCAGCGGCCATATATTCACAAGCAATTGTTTTACGACTTTGGATTATCATCAACAAAACATCCAAAGGAAAAACCTTTTTATTAACGCCGGAATCTGCAAAATCTTCAGCCGATAAACCAGCTGTTGTACACTTACGCGGGCTAGTTATAATTTCCATATATAATTATAACATATCAAATCATTCTGTATCTAAATACCCACCCAATTCTGTCGGTATCAATAATTTAACTTCCCACAAATCACGGTGAAATTTACCACCCCTATCTCTCTCATATTCATCCGTTTTCCGTTGCTGAATTCTTAACGACGCTCTTACATAAATTTTACTTCTTGGTGATAATACATCCCACATTGCCATATATTCCCACGGTTTCAAATCTTCATATTCCCCACCCTGATAAAACGCCTCCAATAACAAAGGCCATAGACCTGCGTTATTGTAATCAATCAACAAAGTATTTAAATCAACTCTGTTGTCGTTCGATTTACGAAACTGATCTACATATATTTCCACTTCTTCCCTTAAGTTTTCAATTTGTTTTCGCCCCACAGTTGTTTAGTTTATCACTAATCCGGGCTATAATTACGTTGTGATCAAACTTGAAGATTTGGATATTAAAAATTTGTCGTCCTCGAAACTAGGAGAAATGTTAATAGATGCCAAAAAAGCCTATTACACCGGCAGTAAACCAATAATGGATGACCACACCTATGACATCCTCGAAGATATACTACGGCAAAAATCACCCCACCATCGGCTATTTTCGAAAATTGGTCATCCTAATTTTGATACCGGTTTTACCAAAAAAAAGCACATCATGCCCATGGGTTCTCTAAACAAAGTCACCTCATTCCCCGATCTGGTTCATTATTTTGAATTAAACTTAAAGCGTGTTAGCAGCAACGTTTCCGCGTTAGCGGATTACGTTGTTGAACCAAAATGTGACGGTATTTCAGTCGAAATTGTTTATAAAAATGGCAAGCTTATTGAAGCTATTACCCGAGGAAATGGCGAAATCGGGGATGTCATCACTCAAAACATCGTTAATATGAAAAACTTAGTGGCCAATCCGTCATATGGATTTTCCGGGTCTATCCGTTGTGAAATAATAGTTACCAAATCAGATTTTGACAAACTTAATCAAATATCTGATGAAAAATACAGCAATTCCCGCAATGCCGCTTCAGGTTTATCCCAACGGCTTGACGGTAAATTTAGTGAATTTTGTAGCTTATATGCCGTTGATATTTTTCCATCACCCGCCTTCGAAACTGATAAAATCAAACAATTAAAGCAATTGGGTTTAACACCAGTAGAATCTCTAGTCTGCACTAATTTCGATGAAATCGAAACAATTTATCAATCTTTCTTAACTAATCGCCGCTTAAACTATCCTTTTGAGATCGATGGCTTGGTTGTTAAAATAAACGACATTTCTCTTCAGCAACAATTAGGTTCCAAAAACAACCGTCCCAAAGGCCAAGTAGCCTACAAATTTCCCGCTTCCGATAATCAAACCCAAATCAAAAAAGTTGTTTGGCAAGTCGGACCTCTTGGTACTATTACCCCGGTAGCCGAAGTTGAACCGGTGCAACTTTCCGGCGCCGTCATCACTTTTGCCTCACTGGCCAATCATGATTTAATCCAAAAAATGAACCTTAACATTGGCGATATCGTTTCCATCTCCCGTCGGGGAGATGTTATACCCCATATCGAAAAAGTTATTAATAAGGTAAACAGTGGTCATATCGATATTCCTCAATATTGTCCATCATGTCAAACAAAATTGGTCAAAGACAGCAAATCACTCCGTTGCCCTAATTCCCTAAAATGTCCCGATCAGATTTTAGGTAGTTTAAGATTATTCTGTCAATCATTGGATATTTTAGGTCTTTCTGATAAAACTATCAAAAAGCTTTATCAGGCCAACCGCATCCGTTTACCAGGTGACTTTTTCAAACTAACTATTTCAGATATTAACAATTTAGA
>JAYRQZ010000032.1:0-4181 GCA_041910355.1 Candidatus Woesebacteria bacterium
CAATTAATAAAATATCATCAAATATCAGAGCTAATTTATTCGCCAGTTGTTTTGCTGTAAATATTTTATTATCTAAATATTGATTATTTTCTTCTCCAACTTTCTTTTTGTTTTTTGTCAGTTGTAGCAAGACCGATTTTTTTTTATAAACTTGAGAGCTAATAAGTCTTTTAAAAATCTCTTCGCGTCTGTACAACACTCCATATCCTTTACCATAGGCCACCGTTTTCTTTATTGCTTTGTTTAGATTTTTTAACATTATTCTATTTTACCCTGATATAATAAATAGTCTTGTTATACATATAAAATGAAAAAATCTACTAGAATTTATCGCCTTTTCGAAATGATCCCCGGAATATTTGCTTGGATAGCCATAACTTTTCCTATTTGGGGTGCTTTTCTGTTCCCCCGAATCGTCGCCTATTTTGTCATTGCTTTTTTAATTTATTGGTTGTATCAGTCATTTAAGTCAGCCTTCTTGGCTATCATCGGCTATTTCAAAATTGGTAAATCGCAAAACACCAACTGGTTGACACTTTTTCAGAATAATTTCCGATCAGATTGGATAAAATATCACGATATTTATCATGTAGTTATTATTTCGTCCTACAAAGAACCTAATTCGGTAATTGAAATGGCAGTCGGTAGTTTGGCATCACAGGTGGATATTGATTTAAAAAAAATCATTGTCGTAATTGCTCAGGAAGAAAGAGCTGGCAATGATAATAATCTTGCAACTGAAACATATTTCACTAATAAATATAAAAACACCTTTAAGGATTTAATTTTTACCCTTCACCCTGCTGGCTTACCCGGAGAAACAGTTGGCAAACATAGTAATGAAGCTTGGGCGGCTAAGTTTTTTAAGGTAAATTTTATCGATACCCATAAATTTTTAATCGGTAATTTGACTCTTACCAGTTGTGATGTTGATACTATTTTTCACCCCAAATATTTTTCTGCTCTTACTTACCGTTTTGCTTCGAGCACAAATCGGTATTACCGTTTTTGGCAATCACCTATCTTCTGGCATCATAATATAAATTTTGTTCCGGCCCCAATTAGAATAATTGGCACTTTGGGCAATGTCATCCATATTGCCAATATTCAAGAACCGGATGGTCTTTTTTTCAATTATTCCTGTTATTCCTCGTCCTATCAACTGATTGATTCTGTCGGATATTGGGATTTGGATATGATTCCGGAAGATTGGCATATTTTCTTGCAAACTTTTTTCCAAACCGGTGGCAAAAGTTCAGTTGAACCGATTTTTCTGCCCACTGTTGTTGATGCGCCTAGTGGTAAATCTTATTTTGATGCCCTTAAAAACCGTTATAATCAATGTGTCCGCCACGCCTGGGGAGCTATCGATATTCCTTACGCCATTTCCCAATCAGTTATTCACCGTGAGATACCGTTATTAACTAGATTCCTCCGGGTATACAAATTAATAGAAACTCATTTTATCTGGTCGTCAAACTGGTTTATTCTGACATTGGGGACTTCGCTACCGGTAATCTTAAATCCAAAATTTTTTCAAACCAGTATTGGTTTTAATTTACCCAGAATTTCAAATTTGATATTGACATTATGTCTGATACCGCTTTTTTCTTTAATAATATTAGACTGGAAGCTTAGGCCTAAATATCAAAAAAGGGGTTTAAAAAATATCATCAATAATATTTTACAGTGGCCGTTTATGCCCTTAGCTACTTTGACCATGTCTGTTCTGCCCGGACTTCATTCCCACACCCGACTTCTTTTGGGTCAAAGATTGGAGTACAAAACTACTCAAAAAAAAGTTAATTGATATAGAATTAGATAATCATGTTGGTCCCTTTTTTAAAAAAAAATAAGCTCACAATCTTTTTAATAGTAGTTTTCATTTCCCTTAGACTACCATCACTTTTTGAGCCCTATTGGTATGGAGATGAAGGTATTTATTTAACCATTGGTCAGGCATTAAATCGCGGAGCAGTTTTGTACCGTCAAATTCATGACAACAAACCGCCAACTTTATATTATTTAGCCGCTTTTTCGGAAACAGTTTTTGGTTTTCGTTTGTTATTAACCGTTTGGATGATCCCAACAGTTTATTTGTTTTTTTTATTAGCTTCTAAATTTTTTAATTTCAAATTAAGTTATTTTGCGACTCTAATTTTTATAATTATTACATCCATTCCACTTTTTGAAGGTAATATTGCCAATGCTGAAATATTTATGTTGTTGCCAACAATTTTCACTGTATACATACTTTATGATTCTTCTGATTGGATCAAGCTATTTTTTTCAGGACTATTATTGGGCTTTGCTTTTACCATCAAAATACCGGTATTTATCGAATTTATATTTTTGGTATTATGGTTGTTTTTTTCAATTTTCAAATTTGATGTTAAAAAAAATAATTGGATAAGCCTTTTTGGTAAAATTGCCACTTTGTCAATTACTTTTTTGATACCGATATTAATTTATTTAATCTATTTTATTTTTCACAATGCTTTAAATGAGTTTCTTTTTTCAGCATTATTTCAAAACTTTGGTTATTTATCATCTTGGTCAACCGGTAGTCATTCCGGTTCAGCCACTAGTAGTGGTCTGGTAACCAGGGGAATACTTTTACTAATTTCTTGGTTTGTATTTGTAATCTTATTAACAAAAAAGTTGATTAAAAAAGAAATCGCTTTCATTGCTTTTTGGTATACTGCCACCATCTTTGGTGCTACTCTTTCAACTCGACCGTACCCACATTATTTAATTCAGGTTTTGCCACCCACAATTCTATTAATTGTCTATTTATTTACATCATTAAAAAAAATTACTTTATATTTTCTAATCGGATTATTATCACTAATAATATTCTTTTTTTATAAATATAAATTTTATGTTTATCCGGTTTTTTCTTATTACACTAATTTTTACCGGCATATTACCAATCTTAACTCTACCGAATACCGTCAATATTTTGGTAATTCAATAAATGATATCTATCAGATCGCTGATTTTATTAATCAAAATACCTCCCCGGCCGAAAAGATATTTGTATGGGGTGATGCTCCTTATTTATACGCTTTAAGTAATCGAACGCCGGTTGGTAAATATACTGTTGCTTATCACGTTGTCGACTTTAATCAATATGAATATGTTTATAAACAATTAACAATAAATTTCCCCAAACTAATAATCTATTATCCCCAACCAAACCGTCCTTTTCCCGCCCTGGATAATTTTATCTTTAAATATTATTCTCCGGTAAAAAGTTTCGGCTCAACCGTTATTTATCGGGTACGTTAAAGGATAAATGTCAATAAAAACTTCAATTTTAATTTCAATTTCTAACATCGGACTTTTCTGGCAGGATAAAATTAATGGTCAAATTTTTCGTTGGAATATTTTGTTTTTAGTGATTAGTCTAATTGTTTTATTTTTGAAATTTAATAACTTACCACCCCAGATACCACTTTATTATTCACTCCCGTGGGGAGCAAATCAATTAGCTTCGGTAACATCAATATTTATTTTGCCGATATCTTCAATAATTATTTTATTAATCAACAACTTACTAGCGGTATTTTTTACAAAATCTGTTCGTTTAATTTCTTTATTACTAATTATCACCTCTGCTATCTATTCATTGTTTGCCACCATTTCTCTTATTCAAATAATATATTTGGTTTCCTGACATGCTGACAAATTTTATATTTTGTGTTTTTATCTCGTCAATTATTTCCTATATAGTTACGCCCGCAGTAATCAAATATTTTAATATTCGTGGTTGGGTTGAAGATCCGCTGATCAAACAAAAAAAGACCCATAATGCTACCGCCTTATCAGTTCTTCCGCGGGGTGGAGGAGCTCCGGTTTTTTTAGCAATCACAATATCATCGATTTTGTTTTTGCCATTAGACAAACATCTTCTAGGTATTATTTTAGCTGCTTTTCTAACATTATCTGTCGGCCTTTGGGATGATATTAAAGATATTAGTCCAAAAATTAGGTTGATTTCCAATTTATTAGCGGCCCTAATAGTTGTTGCTTCGGGTATTGGTATTGCTTATATTTCTAACCCTGCTGGTGGAGTAATTGATTTATCAATTTTTAAATACGATTTTAACTTATTAGGTAATCATAGTATTTGGTTTATCTCAGATATACTGGCAATTTTGTGGATCGTTTGGTGTATG
>JAYRQZ010000033.1:0-13063 GCA_041910355.1 Candidatus Woesebacteria bacterium
GCCGGCTTCTTTATTTGAAGGTTCGATTCCGTCAGCAATGACAAATACAGCTGACCGGATATGGTCAGCAATTATCCGCATCGGTTTTAACTGCTTATGATATTCTTTTTGAGAAATTGCTTCAATTTTTTTAATTATTGGTTGCCAAATATCGGTAAGATAATTGTCAGAAAACCCTGAAAGAATGGCTACAGTTCTTTCTACTCCCATTCCGGTATCAATGTTATTTTGAATTAATTTTTCGTACTTACCCTGATTATTTTTGAGATATTGAATAAGTACATCATTCCATATTTCCACCCAATTATTATCTGAGGGATTAAAAACTTCAGGAACTGGATCTGAACCGGTCCAGTAAAACATTTCAGTGTCGGTACCACAAGGTCCGGTAATACCGGGAGGTCCCCACCAATTATTTTGTTTGGGTAAATAAGCTATTCGTTTAGACAAGATTCCCTGCTGTGTCCACAGCATAGCTGTTTCTTCATCTTTGGGAGCATCTGAATCGCCAGCAAATACCGTAACAGCTAATTTATTAACTGATATTTTTAATACATCTGTTAAAAATAGAAAACTCCAAGGAATCATTTCTTTTTTAAAATAATCGCCCAACGACCAATTCCCTAACATTTCAAAAAAAGTATGATGAACCGGATCACCCACTTCTTCAATATCACCAGTTCTAATGCACTGCTGAACATTAGTAAGACGTTTACCATATGGATGAGATTGACCTAAAAAATACGGTACCAAAGGCTGTATTCCGGAAGAGGTGAACAAGGTTGTGGGGTCGTTTTCGGGCACTAGTGGAGCACTGGGGATTTCGACATGATTTTGAGCGATAAAAAAATCAATAAAAAGCTTTTTTAATTCCCTGGCGTTCATAGAGGAATTATAGCTTATTTAATTTATTTTTTGGGTTTGACAAGCATTTTCGTGGGCTTTGGGGTAGTTGACTTTTGAACAGTTGATGAAGCAATTATTTTAGAAGGGAGCACTACCGGAATTTTAGGTGAAAATTTAGATTCGGAGGGAATTATATCTTTGAAATATTTTTCCAATTTTAACTTTAAATTACTAAAAACTACAGATTTATTATTTTTGTAAATAAGAACTGCCACAATTGCACCGATAATAGCGCCAATTACCAAACCTAAGATAAAACCGGAATCAGATGGTTGATTGTCTTGATCGCAATTGCACATTGTTAGTTGTTGGTCTTTTTGTCTTCTTTATTAAAAAAAGAATTGAAAAGGTGAAAACCGTTTTTGAAACCCATTAAGAATTCGGAAAAAGAAGATACGGGACGGGAAATTGAACCGGTTATTTGACGAGTATCGTCTAAAATAGCCGAAGCTTTAATAATTATTGTTTTTAATTCTTTAGTAAGAGTTACTAAATAATAAACACATATGATAAAACCGATTGAGATAATCGACAAGCTAAGAATGATAAAGATCTGTGTAATTTCCATATTAAAAGTATAAACTAATTTTTTGACTTGTCATCTGTTTCATATATTTTCTGGATAGATGTGGTTTTACCGCTGGGTGATTTTGAAACAACGTTAATAGTAATTTTGTTGCCCGATACATTAAGTTTTTTTTGGAAACTACCGGTAGCATCGACAATAGCTAAATCATCATTTATTCTGATTGTTGATTCCGGATCAGTAACACCGGATATTTCAAGAATTGTTTGATTGTTAGCAACTGATTCCGGCCAGTTAATTTTTAGCATTGGCGGACGATTGAATTTGACATACTCAAAAGCTAAATAACTGGCAAACAACAAAAGCGATGATATAACAGCAATTTTAAAAGTAAATTGAGGTGTGAAAAACATTTTTGGAGAAATTGAAGTTTTTATTTCGGTATTATTGGCAAAATCCCGCCGAAATAATGCTAAAACATCATTGCCATTTAATCCTAGAAAATTGGCATAATCCTTAATGATTAAAGAACAATAAGGCTCTCCGGGAAAATCAGATTTTGTTTCTGATTCGATTGACGCCAAGTATTTAACCGGAATTTTTAATTTTTTACTGACTTCTGTTAATTCCAATTGTTTATCCTGACGGGCATTTCTGATGATGACGGATGCTCTTAACATAAATGACTATTGAGAACTTGAATTATCTCTGGGTACTAATATAGTTCTTGGTTTGGCACCATTTACCGGACCGACAATACCGGCTTTTTCTAATTCATCCAATAAAGCTCCGGCCCGGGCAAAACCAATTCTAAAATGACGTTGGAATAAAGTGGCGGATGCCTTACCGGTCTCCTTGATATAAGCGACAGCATCATTGAATAAGGCGTCGTGATTACCGCCATCTTCTGGAGATATTTTAATATTTTTTGAACCGGGAACAGCGGTCGGTTGAGAAGTTACATCATTATTATAATTTGCTGCTTGTTTACTTTTTAAGAATTCGATTAATTTACCGGTTTCATTGTCGGAAACAAAACAACCCTGTACCCGGATAGGTTTGGCTAATTCCGGTGGAATGTAAAGCATATCACCACGACCTAATAATTTTTCGGCACCGGGTGTATCTAAAATCACCCGGGAATCGGTCATTGAGGAGACGGCAAATGCTATACGGGTAGGAATATTGGCTTTGATAAGACCGGTAATGACGTTAACCGACGGTCTTTGGGTGGCAAGAACTAAATGAATTCCAACAGCCCGAGCCATTTGGGCGATACGGCAAATATGATCTTCAACTTCGGAAGGATTAAACATGATAACTTCGGCTAATTCATCAATAATGATGACGATATAAGGCATTGATTGAAAACCAGCGGCATTGTTGTAGCTTTCAATATTTTTAGCACCAACTTCGGTAAAAGTTTTGTAGCGACGTTCCATTTCATCAACTGCCCATTTTAAGGAAGAAATTACTTTTTGAGGCTCAACTATTACCGGCACTAATAAATGTGGTATACCATTGTATGGAGTTAGTTCAACCCGTTTGGGATCGACCATAATCAAACGAACTTCTTCGGGTGATGCCCGGAAAAGTAGAGTTGATATCCAGGAATTAACACAAACTGATTTACCGGAACCGGTTTGACCAGCGATTAGCACATGAGGCATTTTACCAATATCGGCAACCCGAGGTTTGCCGGCAACATCAAGACCAAGCGGTACCATAATTTTCGATTTTGATTGCCGCATAATATCTGACTCCAAAATTTGACGAATGGGAACCACTTCAAGCGACCGGTTGGGAACTTCGATACCAACCAAAGATTTGCCAGGAATCGGCGCTTCAACTCTGATTTGGCCACCGGGAGCGGCTAAAGCCATCGCCAGATCGTTACTTAAACTGACTAATTTGGCTAATTTAGTACCCGAGGCAACTTCAAGAGCATATTGGGTAACAGACGGACTATCGTTGACTTCTTTGACCTTGGCAGTAATACCAAAATCAGCTAAAGTATCTTCAATTTTTTGGGCATTTTCACGGACATTACCTCTGTCTGCTTTGGCACCAGGAGTATCGTCGAAAATTGATATCGGCGGATACTCCCAAATTTGGTTTTGAGAAGATTTTAATGAAGTGTTTGAATTGGGATTGGCTGAAACGTTTTCTTTTAGAACCGGAGGAATGTTGACTACTCCGATTTCGTCTTTTTCTTTGGTAACTGAACGATTGTTTGATTCAGAACGAATGTACAAAGGATCAGTAGATGGTTTGGAACGATTATCCTTTGATTTAAGCACCGGATTGCCAAGGATATATTTTCGTAAAGTTAAGACTATTTTTTTAAATATTTTTATTAGTGAAACTACGTCAGTATCAAAAAGAACCACAAAACCTACAATAAATGTGAAAATAAAAATAATAAAGGCAGCTAGTTGGCCCCATAAAGTCATAATCCGCAACCAAAAAAAACGACCCAAATTTCCTTGCTGAAACAAACTGATAATAGAAACAAAAATTACCAAGGACCCTAAAGAAACGTTGGCTTCCCGAAGTGGTATTTTTATTTTGGAAAATGCTAATGCCAGTAACAAGAGCAGAAACGGTACAAAAACCGAAGCAAAACCAAAATTTTGTAATAAAATATTATAATATTGCACCGGAATTAAACCGACTTGGAGAAACGAAATAACCGATAAAATTGCCCAGATTAAAAAAAATATAAATAATATGGTTTGCAAAGTTGACGGTTTGAGATGAAGTGAAGGAAAAACTTTCTTCTTTTTTCGACCACGTTTGGGCATATATTCAGTATAACCTATTATGTATCAAGTATTAAGTATTAATACGAAAGACCGAATAACCAACGGTGCGTCGACTTAGAGCCGCACTTGATACATTTACCAGTTTCTTCGATTGAGTCGACGGGTAAACAACGGGTTGTGGCTTTGGTTTCAGTTTTTATTTTAGCCTCACATTCGGCATTTTCGCACCAATGAGCGGAAATAAAACCCCGGGTAGAATTCATTATTTTTTTAAATTCATCGTATGAATTAACAACATGGGTGTTATCTTTTGTAAATTTTTGATGTTTTGCTAAAAGTGTTGCCTGGATATCTTTTAATAGCAGATCAATTTTATGATCCAGGTCATTTAATTTAGTTACTATTTTTTCGCCAGTATCCCGCCGATAAACTATAACCGAATCCGAATCAACATCTCGATCGCCGATTTCGATTCTTAGAGGAACTCCCTTTAATTCCCATTTGTTAAATTTAAATCCGGCTGATTCACCTTCCTTATCGTCAATTTTGACTCGATAAGATTTTACTAATTTTTGAAATAATTCAACTGATTTTAATGCGGCTTTTTGATGACCGGGAATCGGGATAATAATAATTTGAATTGGAGCGATATTGGGTGGCAACACAAGTCCGTTTTCGTCACCATGAGCCATTATCAAACCTCCAATGGCCCGGGTAGAAAAACCCCAGGAGTTTTGCCAGGGATGAACATTTTTACCGTCTTTGTCCTGAATTGTCCAATTAACTGACTTGGAAAAATTCTGACCTAAATCATGTGAAGTACAGGCTTGAAGCGACTTGCCGTTTGGCATCAGTGATTCGAAGGTGTAAGTTTTAGCACCGCCGGCAAATTTTTCCGTAGTACTTTTAACACCAATAATTCCGTAAATCGCCATTAATTCGTTATATGTTTTTTGATACATATTAATCGCCCAAATGACTTCTGCCATATTTTCTTCATGGGTTAAATGAGCACAATGACCTTCCTGCCATAAAAATTCAGAAGTTCGTAAAAATAAATAAGTACGTTTTTCCCAACGAACCACATTGCACCATTGATTCATCCTGACCGGCAAATCGCGCCAACTACTAAACCACTTTTGATACATATCATACATCACCATTTCCGATGTTGGTCTGACGGCTAATTTTTCGACTAATTCTTTGCCTCCGCCAACTGTAACTATCGCTAATTGGGGAGCAAAACCTTCAACATGTTCTTTTTCTTTTTGAAGAAAATGCATCGGAATAAACAGGGGGAAATAGGCATTGTCGACTCCGTGGTCTTTAATTAATGAATCCATAAATTTTTGGATATTTTCCCAGAGAGCGTAGCCATAAGGACGAATAACCATGCAACCCTTGACCGGAGCATAATCGGCCAGTTCGGCTTTAATCACAATATCGTTAAACCATTCGGACAAATCTGTTTTGAAATCTTTTAGTTGTTTTTTAGCCATAGAGTATTTTACCCTAAAACATTAACAACGTGAGATTCATAAACACCTGGTTTTTTCCAGTTACCCCTGGCGGCCGGATGAACAATCTGAAGATGGGGGATGTTATTTCTAGTAAGTACTTCCTGAACCAATTGTCCCATACCAACAATACGAAAATTGTCGTTGCCGATTTGTCGCAACATTTCAACTATCGGTTCGTTTAACCGACCATCATCGTGATAAACATTAAGAAAAATTTGTTCTTTGGGGTTGTAACCCGATTGCTCAAGAGCGCTAAATAGCTTGATTGCACAAAGACGCGGACCGGTGTGTTGACATTGTTGCCAACTCCAACCCTTTTCAACCGCCAATGAACTACGACGCTCACCGACTAAGATTAATCCGCTAAACCTTTCGTGCATATTAGATTTTTTATTATACAAACTACTTTCGGCTTCTTATCTGTAACATTTGAATAGACAAATTCTGTGCTTCATCGTATGTAAGTGGTTTGACTACATAACCCAATCCTAAGTCAAGTGAGGTTCTTTCTCCTGCCGAATTAATTCTAGCATTATTTCTCGATAACCAACTTGCAACTGGCATAGTCTCAATTTCCGCTCCATTATCTGTGGAAATTACAGTAAATGAAGTACGAAAAAAAGGATGTTCATTAGGCGGAGGTGTTGAGTTGTCCCCTTTCCATCTAAGTATTTCAATTTCGTCACCACTATTTACAGCAACATCGATCAATACTCCTTCTAAAAATAGACCAAACGGCATATGATGTTTTCCTTTTTCGGGGCAGAAATATTAATTTGAGTAATTTTATCACAATAAATCAAAACGTATCAAAAACAAAAGCTCGCTCTGTACAGAAAGATATCGGTACAAAAACGAGCTTAATTTAATAATAAATAGTTTTTATTAAACTTCAATAATTTAAGGCAAGACCATTGGTTGGCGGCAAATCTTAATAAAATTATGGGAACTATCGTGCTCGTATAATAAAGGCTCCTCCATCTACAACAGCAAATGGAATATCGTCATTATTTAATACTTCAATCCACTTTCTTGTGTCAATATCTTCTGGTTCAATATGGTTTGGAAAAATATCTGGGGTAAATTTTAAACCGTTAGGTATTGATGTAACCCATCTTTTTCCATCTCTATAATAAATTGGGATAGTTTGCTCCTTGCCGACGTGTATTACTTTAAATCCGGATAACTCGATATCGCCTGCCATTATTTTATTCCTTTGGGGCAGAAAATAATAATTGTGGTTATTATACCTCAATTATCAATGGCAAGACCATTGGCTGGCGGCCGGTTTTGTCAAGAATTATCTGCTCAATATGACCTTGGATTTCGGTACGGATAAATTCAAAGTTAGCCGGAGAGCTAGTTATTTCTTTAAATTTACGAATAATTTCCTGCTTTAAATAATCAAGTAGGTCGGAGTTCTCTTTAACAAAAACAAAACCTCGGCTTAGTATTACCGGATCTTTAACCATCTTACCTGTTTCTCTGTTAACTAATAAGACAACCGAAAACATGCCATCTTCTGCCAATAATTTACGGTCACGCAAAACAGTGGTGCCAACATCGCCAATTCCCAGACCGTCGATTAATACCTTACGGATGGGATTCTTTAATTTGGTATCGTATGTACCATTACTATAAAAGGTGACAATTGAATCAGAATCGGGGCTAATGAACTGGTCTTCCTTTAAACCCATATTTTTGGCCATTGTATGATAGCTTTTAATATGTCGGAAATTACCGCCAATCGGTAATAAATATTTTGGCCTAACTAAATCAATTAAAATAGCATGTTCTTTTTGATAACCATGACCAGAGACGTGAATTTCCTGATCTTCACCGTAAACAACTTCGGCTCCCATTTTGGACAAAGTATCAATCATGTTGTAAATATCACCGGTAGTGCCAGGTATATAATCGGGTGAGGAAAAGATAATTTTATCATTAGCTTTTATTTTAACCCGGTGTTTACCCATTACCATTTTACTTAGGGCTGAATTGGGCTGACCGGCAAAGCCAGCAACTAAAAAGATTAGTTTATTATCGGCAAAGTTTTTAACCCTTTCAACATCGACCAAATCGGCATCAACTAAATTAACATAGCCAAGTTCTTTGGCGATTTCAATCGCTTTGTTGACCGAAAAACCGACGGTAACAATTTTACGACCAACACGTTTGGCATAATCGATCGCCTGTCCCCAACGGACTACATTACTGCTAATTGAAGTTACAAACACCCGACCTTTGGCAGTTTTTATTTCCCGTTCAAATTTTTCAGCCAAACTACTTTCTGACGGGGAAAAGCCTTCGTGATCGGCTCCCAGACAATCAGACATTAATGCCAGAACCTTGTGCTCTCCAACACGAGAAATATGGGCTAAATCAGAAGCTTTACCGTCTAATGGAAAAAGATCGAATTTAAAATCCGAACCATGATAGAACACACCGACCGGAGTGGTGATGGCGAGATGGTTGGTATCAGGAATTGAATGGTTAACCCTAATTGTATCGATAGTAAATTGTCCGGCGGTAATTACATCGCCACTTTCATAAATTGACATATTGGCCCGAATATTAGCTTCAGTCAGGCGTGACTGGATTAAAGCTGCTGCCAAACGAGGAGCGTGAAGTGGTATGTTGTTACCCAAAATCGGTAATACAAACCGGATAGCGCCAATATGATCTTCGTGGCCATGAGTGATAAATATACCCAATATTCGGTCTTTTTTATCTTCAAGATACTTGGTATCTGGTATTTGTAGGTCAACACCAAAAGCATCTTCCTCGGGAAAACCGACACCGCAATCAACTATTATTATCTGGCTTTTGGACTCGTCACCGTTTGGAACATATTCATAAACGAACATGTTTTGGGTGACATCGCCAAAACCGCCTAAAGATATAATCCTAACGGAATCTTGTGGGCTTTTAAATTGCCTGACCGGATTTTGAATACCGGAAAAATTGGGTTTAATTGGTAATCGAACGCTATTTTGTTTATTAAATTGTTTATTAATCATAATTTGTTAAATAATTTTAAATTTTTTACCCCTAAATTATTAGAATTTGACGACAGTGCCGGGGTAGATAGACTGTGTAAATATTGACCGATTTTTAAAAAATCAGTTTGAAGTGCAGTTAACATAGCACCATTTCGTAAACCAGCTGATGGATGGTAAACCGGGATAATAGTAAGCGACATATTTTGCCATAATATTTTTTTGACAGAACCGTGAATTCTGGAAATTGACTCCAGCGGAAAAAAATAATTCATCGAAAAACGACCCAGGGTAATAATAATTTGGGGCCTGATAATTTCTAATTGAGCTTTCAGATAGGGCGTACATAATTTAATTTCAGCGGGTTCCGGATCGCGATTATTGGGTGGACGGTGTTTTAAAATATTGCATATATAAACGTCAGACCGGTCAATTTGAATCGTGTTCAGAAGCTTATCGAGCAGTTTACCAGAGTTGCCGACAAAAGGCAAACCCTGTTTATCTTCCTGTTCACCCGGTGCTTCACCGATAAAGACAATTTTGGCATCAGAATTACCACTTCCGGGTACCGGATTGATGGCAGTTTTAGATAAAGAGCATTTGTTACATTTCGCCACTAAATCGGCTACATATTTTAGTTTTTGAGAATTGGTTAAGGACATTTTATTTATTGTTACAACTGTGAAGATTACAGGTTTTTTGCCATTGTTGGTAGCTGATTGTATCGCTTGAATCTTTATTAACAACTAAAACTTTGCCGGTAACAGAATCGACTAAAAAAGTAGCTAACCTTTGTTGCTGACCATTAGTGGTTTCGCCATAAAAAACCTGAAAATTGGAATTATCACCTGATGGTTGAGATTCAATGTAATAAAGTGGATCACTTCCCCGATTAGTTAAATACAAATCTTCCTGTCTGACTTCAGGTAAACCGGAGATGATTTCCAGTACTTTTAATGGGGAAATAGTAGTAGAAATTTCTTTAGGTACCGGAATAATGGTTTGATTTCCGACCGGAGAAACAATAATAATTAACGAAGACATAAACAGAACAGCTAAAGCGGCAGGATAGAGATAGATTGAATTTTTCATTAGTAATATGGGTAAAGGGTTAATAATAGGATAACAAAAGCAGTGGCTAATAATGTAAGCGACAAAATGGTATAAGGATTTAGTTTAAACATGATAATAGTTATTAATTGTTACCATTGAGGAATGTAATATTTAACATTACTTTCATCGATGGTAACTGATGTTTCTTTACCGGACAATATTATCATGGCAACTTTACGGCACAAACCTTCGATATTTCTTTTTAAAGTCCGGACTCCGGCATCAAAACCAAGCGGGCGAACTATTTGCGGCCAGACGCTATCGTTTATAATAACTTCCTGACTGGATAGGCCGGAATCTTTAAGTGCCCGGGGAAGTAAATAATCTTTACCGATTGAGACTTTTTCTTCATCATTATAAGATGGCATTTGGATTGGTTCAAGACGATCCATAACTGCGGTGGCAATTCTGGTAGTATTGTTGCAAGTAGCAACAAAAAAAGCTTGTGAAAGGTCGAAAGGATAATCAATGTAATGATCAGAAAAACGGTCGTTTTGTTCCGGATCTAATAACTCAACTAAAACTCCCATGATAGTGTTAAGAGCGTCATCAGCTACCCGGTCGATTTCATCCAATAAAATAACCGGATTATTTGTTTTAGCCTGAAACAAACCGCGGATAACAGCCCCGGGTTCGGAATTAGGGTAAATACGTGACTGACCTCTTAAGTAAAGCGGATCGCCCAATCCGCCAAAAGGAATTCTAATAAGCTCCCGACCCAAAACATTGGAAATTGATTTGGCCATGGTAGTTTTTCCGGTCCCAACCAAACCGACAAAAAGCAAAATCGGAGCCCGGAGTTTTTCACCAGGATGACGGTTTTTTTGTAGAGCCAGTACTGAAATATATTCCAAAATCCGATCCTTAACTGCATCCAAACCGTAATGACCTTCGTCCAATTTTTCCTTGGCATAGGCTAAATCAAGAATATCTTTGGATTCGTTGTACCAGGGTAAAGATGTTACCCAATCAATATATTTTGAAATTCCCTGATAATTTTGCCAAAAAGTTTCTTCAGACCGAGAATTTATTTCAAGTTGTGAAAAAAGTTCGTTAAATTTTTCAGTTAATCCGTCGGGTAATTTAACTGATTTGGCTTTATCGATTAATTTTTGAATAGCTTGGGCGGTAGTTAATTGAACATCGGTCATCTATATCAGTATACAATAGCCGTAAATCAAAGTGGGGTAAAAATTAATAATTATTCTGTTTCGCGGGTCTGAGGAAGATTAAGTTGACTGCAGTCAATTTCTACCGGCTTACCATTTATTTTTATACTATCTAAGACTATCCGACTTGGCGACTGGAGTATTTCAAAATGACCATCGGGAAATTCAATTCTATAATAAATTAAACAAGCACCTTCAAAACCAATTGCTCCTGCCATGACAACATTGTAATACAATAATATAGAGTGTCAAATTATCTTCTGGAATGTTGCGAGCGGGAATCGCTGCGGAAGTTGTTAAAACTTCGGTTCCGATCAAAACCGCTACGAGGAGCTTGACCTTCCGGTCGAGGTTGTCCGGGATGGGCTGCTTTGAACTCCGGTGCACTTAGTTTTATTTGATGATTATCGTTAAATCCGGCAACTTTTACTTTTAGTTTGTCACCAATTTTGATGATGGAAGAAGGGTCGGAAATAAATCCACCACTTAATTCGGATACATGAAGCAAAGCTTCGCGTCCCGGAAGAAATTCGATAAAAGCGCCATAAGCTTCTACCCGAGTGACAACACCGTCGTATTCTTCGCCTACCTGAACTTCTTTTATCATCGATTCAATTTCGTAGGCAGCGGCGTTAATTTTATCCTGATCAATTGATGAGATTGAAGCCCGGCCGTCATCGTCGATATCAATTTCAACTCCGTACTTTTCCATCAAGGCTTTGATGGTTTTTCCACCCGAACCGATAACTTCACCGATTTTGTCTTCGGGCAAAGTAACTAATTTTATTTTTGGAGCATAAACTGAAAGTGAGGATCTGGGGGCAGATAAAGTTTTTGCCATGATTTCTAAAATTTGAAGCCGGGCTTTGGTGGAAGCAGTAAAGGTGTCAACAATCATTTGGTAAGTAAGACCCATGCGTTTGATATCCAGTTGAATAGCAGTAATGCCATTTTTGGTACCAGTGATTTTAAAATCCATATCGCCGCAATGATCTTCAATTCCGGCAATATCAGTAAGTAAAATATATTTTTTATCATCAGAAATCATACCGATTGAAATACCGGCGACTAAATCTTTGATGGGAACACCAGCATCCATTAAGCTCATGGTTGAACCACAAGTTGATGCCATTGACGATGAACCATTTTGTGATAAAACTTCAGAAGTTAAAGTAATAGTATAAGGAAATTGTTCAATTGATGGTATAACCGGAATTAAGGCTTTTTCCGCCAGTGCTCCGTGACCTATCTCTCGACGGCCGGGTCGGCCGACACGACCGGTTTGACCGGTAGAAAAGGGAGCGGCCGAATAGTAGTGGATATAACGTTTAGTAGTTTCACCGTAGCTGTCCTGTAAATATTGCTGATCGGCCAAAGAACCGAGAGTAGTAACGGTTAATGCCTGGGTTAATCCACGCTGAAATAAAGCTGATCCGTGAGTACACGGTAAAATGCCTGCTTCAACACTTATCGGACGGAGAGCGTCAATAGCCCTTTTGTCGTAACGATTACCGGCCAAAACATGTTCTCGAATGTAACGGCGAACAATTATATCAACAGCATCCATAAGTTTACTGGTTTCGATTTTTTCGGTTTTGATATCCGATTCGTAAATATCAAGTATTTTTTCTTTGATAGTATCTTCGGCAGCCATATGGGCACCGTCGGCACCGTTTTTAATAAAATCCTTAAGATCGGTTTTAATATGAGTTTCAATTTCGGATATTAAATCTTTTGGAGGTGAAAGATCTTCGTAGGCCAACTTCTTTTTGCCGTTAGCTTTGGTAAAAGCAGTGATTTGTTTATTTATATCAACTCCCGTTTCCATTGCTAATTTGATAGCTGACAACATTGTGTCGTTATCGATAATATCGGCCTCAGCTTCGATCATGTTGACACCTTCAGAGTCGTGACAAATTAACAGATCAAAAGATGAATTTTGTTTTTGACTAAGACTCGGAAATAAAACTAATTTATGATCAATAAAACCAACCCGAATTGCCGATACCGGACCGTTAAAAGGTATATCAGAAATATTTAAAGCAACTGATGCGGCTAAAAAAGC
>JAYRQZ010000034.1:0-4779 GCA_041910355.1 Candidatus Woesebacteria bacterium
ATTTGGGTCCTTAGCTCAGTGGTAGAGCAGTCCGTCAGTTGACGGATTGGTCGCGAGATTCCAAAACTCGTATTAACAATTTGGGTCCTTAGCTCAGTGGTAGAGCAGTTGCCTTTTAAGCAATTGGTCGCGAGTCCGATCCTCGCAGGGCCCACCAATGCATCTCTACGGATTTATCATTGGAATTTGCCTAATCATCGGAATTGATTTTTTTAACCAAAACAATAAACTAATCCCGAAATCCAAACTTTCCCAATTTATTATCGGCAATTTAATTGTAATGCTTATTGGTGCCCGTTTGTATCATGTTATTGATTATCGAAATTACTACATCAATAATCCGATTCAAATATTACAAACCTGGAATGGGGGATTGGGTATATTTGGCGGTCTAATCGGCAGTTTATTATTTACATACTTATTCTGTCTTCAGAATAAAATTAAATTATTGAATGTTCTTGACACCATCACTCCCATATTACCTTTATGTCAGTCAATCGGCAGATTAGCAAATTTATTTAACCACGAAAATCCCTACTGGTGGACCGAAGCATTACCTAATTTTATTTTATATTTTATTATCAATAAATATCCCAGAAATCCAAATGCCAAATATCTAATAGGATATGGAGTAATCAGAATCGTTAGTGAAATTTTTCGTACCGACACTTGGGTAATTGGAACATATAAAATTGGTCAAATAATGGCACTTATTTTTATTATCATTGGTGTAAACTTAATTTATCGTGAAAGAATCAAAATCTCTAAAAACCATCGTTGATAATACACTTTGGACTTTAAAACTTCTTTTTAAATTTAATCCAGTAATTTTTTCAGCCATCGTCTTTTTTCAAATATTAGCCTCATCTACACCATTTTTTCGAAACCGTCTTTTTTCTCAATTGCTCGACTCTCTAATTTATCGCCAACAAAACAACATTTTAAATATTTTTATAATTTTTGTAATCTTCCTCCTTCTGGTCTCTTTGTTTATGTTTTTGCAAAATCAACTATCAAGAATAATGGACACCAAGTTGCAAGGTCAACTTCGAACAATGTTTATTGATAAAGTTTCCCGGCTTGATTATCAGCATCTTGAAGCCAAAGAAACCGGTAATCTAATATCCAAAGTCGACGAAGAATTTGGGTGGAGAATCCGCCAAACCGTCCAGGATGTTAGCAATATCTTTTCCAACCTTATCAGTCTGGTAGCTGTTACTATAATTATTTTTCCCCGCTACCCCCACCTCTGGTTATTAATCTTTTTTTCTCAAATTCCTCAATATTTTATTGAAAAATACTGGGTTCAAAAAGATTGGCAACTGCGGGAAGATAACAGCGATAAAAATAAAATGATGTGGGATTTAAATTATCAGCTCCGGACAAAAAATTTTATTTCTGAATTAAAAATTAACAATGCAATTACTTTTCTATTTAATAAATACCGTGATAGTTTTGCCTTTTTTACCAACGGTCGGGTTAATTTGAGAATTAACCAAACTCCTAGCGAAATTGTACTAATGTTTTTATCTATCACCATTAACGGGACCTGCCTTTACATCCTGATTTCAGATGCCAGCAACAATATCTTAACAATCGGTTTATTTACTTTTTTCTTCCAGACAATACAACAAACAGCCGACTTTTTCCGGGGACTCGTTTTCAGCTCAGTAAATATTACTGAAAATAGCTACCATATCAGCAATTTCCGCAAAGTGATGGATCTAAATAATATCATTACTGGTGGAAATATAAAATTAAGACCACCGCACCCCCCAAAAATTGAATTTGTCGATGTTAGTTTCAGATATCCGGGATCAAAAAAATATGTCTATCGTCATTTGAATTTATCTATAAATACCAGCGAAGAAATTGCCATCGTCGGTCAAAATGGTGCCGGCAAAAGTACTTTAATCAAGCTGATCTGTCATTTTTATGAACCCACAGAAGGAAAAATTTTAGTTAACGGAATCAACCTCAAAGCAATTAGAGTCAATGATTGGTACAACCAATTATCTTATTTAGCCCAGGAATTCAATCATTACTACAATCTAAATTTGAGGGAAAATGTCGCCATCGGCAATCCGAACAACATAGACGATACAAAAATATACCGGGCCCTACAAAAAGCCGATGCTACGTTTGTTAAAAAATACTCCAAAGGTCTTGATTCACATATGAGTCAAAGATATGGTGGCGAAGAACCATCTTGGGGTCAAATGCAAAAAATTGCTATAGCTCGGGTTTTTTACCGTAACAGTCCAATCGTCATCTTAGACGAACCTACTGCTTCAATTGACGCTGTTTCTGAATATAAGATTTTTAACCGGCTATATAAAGAAATCAAACACAAAACGTTGATAATTGTATCCCATCGTTTTTCCACTGTCCGTAACGCCAAAAGAATAATTGTCATCGACAAGGGTAAAATTATTGAACAGGGTAGCCACGAAGAATTAATCAAAAAGAAAGGACTTTATTCAAAATCTTTTAACCTTCAAGCTAAAGGTTATTCAGAATAGTTTAATTGTGACTCCAGTGGGAGTCGAACCCACGATTGCCTGGATGAAAGCCAGGAGTCCTAGGCCACTAGACGATGGAGCCAAAAAACTCATATATTATCTCATGACACCAAACAAAATTAAACTAAGCTTTTAATTGTAATTTTGGACGAACACTAACGTCATCTAAATCTAATTCTACAAGTGCATAGTTCTTAGCTTGCCGTCTTGTACGAAATGGATTCCCGAAATCATCTTCACTAACAATTACGCCTTCGTTTTTTTTAGTTTGTTGACCATCTATAGGAATAATAATTCTCCATACTAATTCAAAATGCTTAACCATTACTTATTATATCATCAAGCTATATAATCATTTATGATCACCATATTCCACGGCGACAATCAAACCAATAGCCGTAATGAATACTTAAACCAAATAAACCAATTACTTGATTCAGAAATTCTCCATACTGATCCTAAAAACTACGACTTTAATCAGATAAATAATTTTGTTAACGGTGGATCTCTGTTACAAGGTGAAAAAATTATCGCTTTTGACAATTTTTTCTCACTTCCCAAACCAATCCAAACAAAACTAATCAATATTTTTATACCTGCTCAAATCAAAATATATCTATGGCAAAATAAAGCACTCAACAACAGTCAACTGAAAATATTTTCCAAAGCTAAAATATTTGCATTTTTTGCCGACAAAATTATTCTTAAATGTCTAAATTCAATTAAACCTCACAATTTACCTACTTTTATTAAATATTATCGTGAAATTATTGATCAAAATATGTACGATTTATTTCTATGGTATCTTAAAAATAATTTTCGGAAACAACTTTCTAGTAATTCAAAATTTAACCAAAATATAATTAGGGTAATTTACCTACAATTAATCGAACTTGAATACCAATCCAAATCCGGTCAATTATCATTACCCAAAGAAACCGCCCTCCAAAGAGTATTGATTCCACTTTTAAAATAAATTCTCTGCTATTATTTTTATATGCCTGATTATATAAATAAACCTTGGGGAGGAGAAATTTTGCTTTCACCCACCGATGCACCATATACTGCAAAAATTCTTGAAATTTTAGAGGGTAAACAATTATCACTTCAGTACCATGATCAAAAAACAGAAACCCTAACATTATTTTCGGGCAAAACAATTATTACATGGGGACAAACAAAAGAAACACTAATTACCGAAGAAATGATATCTCTGACACCTTATCACATCAAACCTGGCATAATTCACCGGCTTACCGCCATTGCCGACAGTAAAATATTTGAAGCATCTTCAAAAGAAGAAGGTACTACCGTTAGACTCGAAGATGATTTTAATCGTCCAGACGAAACCGATGTTATTAGAAATTTACCCAACCGTGGTTGGAATCCTTCCCCAAATGAAAACAGCTAATATACTCTGGTTTTCCCAAATCCATTATGAAGATGTTAATGTCGTTGGCGGTAAAGGCGCCAATTTGGGAGAAATGTACAATATTGGCATTCCGGTACCAAATGGTTTTGTCGTCACCGCCTCGGCCTATTTCCAATTTGTTAAAGATAACGATTTAAAAACTAAATTAAATAATATTTTAAAAATCACTGACGTTGATCAGCCCGACCAACTTCACAGCGCTTCACGTAAAATCAAATCGATCATCAAAAAAAGCCCTATGTCCGACGAATTAGCCATAGAGATTATGAAAAGTTATAAAAAATTATCAGGTTTTACCGGTTTAACTAATTCTCCGGTAGCGGTTAGATCATCTGCTACTGCCGAAGATTCGGCCGATGCTTCCTTCGCCGGACAACAGGAAACATTTCTAAATGTTGTTGGAGAATCTAATGTTGTTAAACGAGTTCGCGATTGTTGGGCTAGCCTTTTTACACCCCGGTCAATATTCTACCGAGTAAAAAAGAAATACGATCATTTTAAAGTTGGAGTGGCCGTTCCTGTTCAAAAACAAGTCCAATCAGATATTTCTGGAATAATGTTTACAGTTAACCCAGTTACTAATAATAAAAAGGAAATTATAATTGAAACTATCTGGGGGTTAGGTGAATATATTGTTCAGGGAATGGTTACTCCGGATCAGATAATCTTGGATAAAAGCAACTGGCAAATTGTATCTAAAACTCATATTCCCCAAGATGTGGAACTAATCAAATCGGAAAATGAAACCAAAGAAGTTAAAGTACCTAAAAACAGACAAAATAAACCAAAAATATCCGACGATATCGCATTAAAACTGGCCAAAAT
>JAYRQZ010000035.1:0-2495 GCA_041910355.1 Candidatus Woesebacteria bacterium
AAAGTAAACAGTTACAAACTTTTCTTTACTTCTTTCCGTCAACCACTCCCTAAAGAAATTAAAATATTAGCCAAATATCCGAATGTTAAAATCTATCATTTTCACCTTCCGCCGACATTAATTACTTTTCTCTGGAATAAACTTCATTTAATTCCGATTGAATATTTTATTGGCAAATGCGATATTTTTCATACCTGGGATTGGACTCAACCACCAACTAAATCCGCCCAAACGATTACCACCATACATGATTTTGTTCCCTTAATTTACCCAGAAACCCAACATCCCAAAACCATATCAACTTTTAAGCAGAAACTTTTTTGGGCCAGTCGTGAATGCCGACATTTTATCTGTGTTTCTCACAGTACCCAATTAGATTTAATTAAACTATATCCCCAAATACCACTTGACCGAATTTCAATTATTTATGAAGCCGCTGAAAATAAATTTGATTATTTTCAAAAATTACCTTTAAAAAAGAAATTAGCCAAAATGTCTGTTATATCAAAACAGTACGGTCTTACTAAATTTATACTGGCCCAGGGTACCAGGGAACCCAGAAAAAATTTAAATCGGTTAATCGAAGCCTTTAAAAAATTTAAACAACGCAATCCAACATCCAAAATTGAATTGGCAATAGCCGGCAAATACGGCTGGGGCAACGACATTACTCCACCAAGCGACAACTCTATAAAAATATTGGGCTACATTCCGGAAAAAGATATTGTTGCTCTTCACGCCAGTGCTCTCTGCTTGGCCTACCCTTCCCTCTACGAAGGTTTTGGTTTGCCAATTGTTAAATCAATGAAAGTCGGCACTCCGGTAATAACTAGCAATTTATCATCAATGCCCGAAATTGCCGGTAAAGCTGCTATGCTTATCGACCCAACCAACGTTGATGATATCAGTTTAGCCATTGAAAAAATTTACCAATCTTCAGCTGTTCGCAAATCTTTGGCAACTAAAGGATTAAAACAGTCTCAAAAATTCTCCTGGCAAAACACCGCCAAACAAACTCTGAAAATCTATGAAGAATTATATGATCAAAAACGCTGATATTTTTGGATGGGGTCCAAAAAATAAAATGGCCGATTATAAATTAAAGGAATTATTGCCGCTTGTTTCAGGAAACCGGACACTGGATATTGGCTGCGGACCGGGTACATTTGTTAACAATTTAACTGAAAAAGGTTTTGACGCCACCGGAGTAGATTTAATTGCCAAATTTATCGTCTTTGCCCGGAAAAATTATCAAGGTAAATTTTTAATCGCTGACGCTTACAAACTACCTTTTGAAAATAAATCTTTTGACACTGTTTTTATCCGTAGTGTCTTGGAACATTTGGACAATGATCTTAAAGCCCTTAAGGAAGCAGTCAGAGTAGGCCGTAAAATCGTAGTAATTGTTCCCCAAACTACTCCCGATAATTTACGCCAAAAAGGATTGATATATTCCCATTATCAGGATATTAGTCACTTACGGACTTATACCCCCACAACATTGAAAAAACTAATCAGTCAAACTAGTGGCGCTTTAATTGAAATAATTTCCAGCGAACCTTTACCTACCAAATCAGTTATTTTCGAACTTATATCAGGCTTTAAGTTTATTAAAAGAATTGGTATTAAATTACTGTTTATGTTTTTCAAACCACAAAAATATTATCTTGAACTTATCGCTATAATAAAATCAAATTAATGGTAAAAACAAAAACAACAAAAATAATCGGTATTGACGGTAACGAAGCTAATATCAGCAAGCGGGTTGGGGTTGGTCAGTATGCTTACAATCTGATATCACAACTTCACCGCCTGGATAAATCAAATCAATACTATATTTACTTAAAAAATCCACCCTTATCCGACATGCCTCCCTCTAGTAAAAATTGGCATTACCGGGTTTTTGGACCTTCCAAATTATGGACTAAAATTGCCCTACCATTCCATTTATACTTTGATCGGATTAAATTGGATTTATTTTATTCTCCCAGCCATTATTCTCCTCACTTTTCCCCATTTCCTACTATCCCCACCATTCACGATCTGGGTTATCTAAAATCTCTTGATCAATTTAACAAAAAAGATATTTACCAACTCGTTAATTGGACCAAAAGATCAATCTACAAAGCTAAGTATATTATTGCTGTCTCCCAATTTACTAAAAACGATATTGCCAAAGTCTATGGTATCAATCCATCAAATATTTCAGTTGTTTATAACGGTATTAGCGTGCCTCCTACATTTACCGAAAAAGAGATTCAGACCACTTTGTCAAAATTTAAAATAAGTAAACCGTATTTTTTAGCCCTAGGTACTCTTAAACCGAATAAAAATTATCCTTATCTACTAACGGCCTTTGCCAAATTTTTATCAACTCAAAAATCAATCAAATCTGGTTGTCGATTAATTATTGCCGGTAAAAAGGGTTGGCTATTTGATGATATCTTTGCGGTTGTGGCAAAACTAAAACTTAAAAATAATGTTATTTTTACCGA
>JAYRQZ010000036.1:0-2875 GCA_041910355.1 Candidatus Woesebacteria bacterium
GCTTTTGGTTTCACCGTTAATTATTTGCCAAGGACCCGGAGTGGCGCCGCGATATTTGGGAAGAGGTGAGGGGTGAATATTGATAATTTTATCGGGGAATAAGTTGATAGATTCCTGATCAAAAAATGGTGGTCCGAAGGCGACACATAAACCAATATCCGGATGGAAACTAGAAATTTGATTCTGGGTACTAGAATTAAAATTATCAATTTGAAGTAGAGGCAGTTGGTGATCAAGACAATATTTAGCAACGGGATTGGGAGTAACTAACTGATCTCGCCCAAACGGCTTGTCGGTTTTGGTGACTACTAGCGGAATCTGAAAGCCGGAAAGAGTTAGCAATTTATCTAAAATGATAACTGAATATTCTGATGAACCGAAGAAAACCACTTTGGTCATATTCAGGATTATATCTTAGATTTGGATATATTTGATAAAATACAGAGGTGAGACAAATAGTTTTATATCCCGATAAAAAATTAAGGCAAAAGGCACCGCTGATAACTGAGGTTGACGCTCAATTATTGAAGGATATCCGGGATTTGGATGAGGTGTTAAGATCCAGTGAAAAACGGGCAGCCGGATTGGCGGCCAGTCAGATTGGTTTAAACAGAAGATTTTTCGGGTTGCTTGAGGGAGATAATAAAAAGTTGAAATTATATATAAATCCCAAAATTGAACTGAGTTTTGGTGAAAAAACTAAGCCGGTGATGGTGTTTGACGATGGCAGTAGAGAAGTTTTTTTGGAAGGATGCTTGTCGTTTCCTGATTTTTTCGGTGAGGTGAAGAGATTTTTAAAAATTAAGGTTTCTTGGGATGAGATTGAAGATAGAAAACTGGTTAAAAAAACCGGTGTTTTAAGTGGGGTTGAGGCGATTGCTTTTCAACATGAGGCAGATCACTTGGATGGAATTTTGTTTGTTGATCATATCAAAAAGGATAATGGTGAAGTATATAAGTGGGTGGGTGACAATAAAATCAAGTGGAGTGTGGATAAGATTATAGAGGGGAAATAAATATTATTTTTTTCTAACTGAAGCAGCAGTAGCAATCTGGTTAAGATAATCTTTGGCGTCGAGGTTCCCTGGGGCGTATTTTAAGGTAGATTCGAATAATGGTTTGGCCTGATCGAATTTTTTCTGTTCAAAATAAATTTTTCCTAAGGCAAAGTAAGCGTGGTCGTAGTTTGATTTTAATTCTATGGCACGTTGGTAATATTTGATGCTTTGATCATATTCTTTGATGTTTCTATAAAATTCGGCTAGCATATAAAAAGACCGGGCGTCGGTGGGGGCTAGCAGGGTAACTTTGGTGAGTGAGTCGATTGCCTGAAGATAATAGTCGGTATTTATTACAGATAAGTAGTAATAGATTTGGGCTTTTTCTTTCCAAAAATTGACATTAAAAGGTGATATCGAGGTAGCCTTGTTGGCGGCGATAATAGCTTGGTCGGTATAGTCTAAACCTAAATCGTTTAGTTGTTGATTTTTGGCTGTCAGAGCCATTTTAGCTAAAATGTTGGCTAATTTTATCTGATAAACCGGTTCACCGGGACGATAATTGGCACTTAATTTAATTTGAGACAGGGCTTTTGAATATTCCTGATTATTATCCAATGTTTCGGCGGCAGCATAGGTTAAATCGGCCAGATAGAAATTTATATTTTTGAGAAAAATATAAGCGGACATGATCATCAAAACTATAATCATTGTTTTTGAGGCATTATTGGGATTTTTGAGAGACTTTGATTCTGTAGGGTGTAAAAGTGAGGGTAAAAGGAAAAAATAGACTGAAATAATTACAACCGAAAATCCGGTGATATTAGTGATCAATATTGAAGTATAGGCAGCAAACAAAGCGTTTTTTTGATCGTAATTGCTTTTATGTAAACTGTAAAGAACGATGGTTATTAGAAACAGATAAGTTAATAAACCAAGAGAACCGGTAGTGGCAAGATAATTTAAATATTCATTATGAGCTTTGTTGTAGAGAAAATCCCATTCCGAAGTAAGATTGTGAGAAGAGGCCCTGGTCCAGTAATAAGAATAGGCGAAGGTTTCCGGACCGGTGCCAAATAGAGGGAATTGTTGCCAGAGTTTGAATGATCCTTGCCAAACAATTTTTCGGATATCTTCACTGGGGGTAATGTTTAAAGTGGAATTGTCGGTTTTTAATGACAAATTACTGGTTTGGGGAGGGAGGATGAAGTCACGGATTGGGTTGGATGTGGCAAATGACAGAATAATAAAAATAAGAATGACTAAATAAGATTTGCGGTTAGCAAATAGTGACCGGTCTTTAATATCGGATAAAAATTTAAAGATAAAATAAATACCCAGAGAAATAATTAAGGCAATAATGCCTGATTTTGATTTGGTATAAAGCAGGGCAAGAAATAAGGTTGAGGTAATGGCAGAAAAATATAATTTTGCGACAAGCCGGTTTTGAAGAATTATTTTATCAACAGCAAAGGGAATCAAAATACAGAGATAAGCTGCCAACCAGTTTGGTTGACCTAAAGTAGAAAAAACCCGGGATTGGACATCCTGAACCCAGATGTGTTTGTCGATACCGAAGTGTTGGGCGACACCATAAACAGCTACCAGAAAACCTGACATTAGGCTTATATTAATAATATTGTCTCTATGTTTATTATCGATATAGATAGCCAGGATCCAATATAGGAGAGCGTAACAAATTAGTGACAATAAGCCACCATTAAGCCTGGAATAGTAGCCGAAGACAGATGTATGAGTATCAATGGAAAAAATAGTAGAGATGATTTGACTACCAAGAAAAAGTAAAAGCGGTAAATCGAGAAATGAACGATTAAATAGTGGGGCAAAACCCCTGAAATAATTATAAAAGTGAAAGA
>JAYRQZ010000037.1:0-1701 GCA_041910355.1 Candidatus Woesebacteria bacterium
ACTGTCAAACCAGCCACTTTCTCTGCATTAAAAGCATATGGCACCGCCGCCATTTGAATCCGAGGAGACATTTCTCCATCACCATTATAATTCACACTCAAATATAAACTGTCACTGTTAAAATCGACTGTTGGTGGAAAAGTGGCATAAGTTCCTAATGCAACACTAAAAATTCCACTACTCACCGGCACTTGGGTAGTACCACTGTTCCAATTCTCCGACCACAAAGATGTTCCGGCCGATACCGTTGACCACAATGAAAATTTAAAATCATAATTACCATCAGCCACATTGGTTCCATCTGTCACCCCGACACCTTTGTTTACCACCTTGCCCTGAAAATTTATTTTGCGGTTTATTCCTGATGCTCCAAACAAATCCGAGACACTAATCCAAAATAATAGCACTGTCATTGTAATTGTCAGTATTTTTTTCATTTTTCAGATGCCCAAAACACTGCGATATTAATCGCCTTAGTCTAATTGTATCTGTAATAACATACCAAGGTAAGTAAGATGAAATATATCAACGTTTTTTTGCCGGTCTTATCATTAAATAATACTCAATAACTCCAATTAATAAAAACCCAATTATTATTCCTTCTAATCCCACGTAATATATATCTTCTCTGTAAATTTGAAAACTATCTTTCCCGTCATAACGATACTTCACCTCTACTCGATACTTTCCAGGTATTTTCCATTTATCATAGTATTTTACATTTATCAAAAGTCGGCGAAAACTTTCCGGCAACAATTTTCCCGATTCCTGATTAATCACCCCCTTGCCAACCAGTCTTCCAGATAGATTATATATTTCCAGCTTACCCCTAGGTATAACGTGCGAATTACCGTCATTTTGGAATCGCAACTGAATTATTTCTGGTAATTTAAACCAATTATTTTTGTATTCCATACTATTAAAAATTAAATTGGTTTTTTCACCACCTTTTTTCAAGACATAAATCAAACTTGCCATCGATCGGTTTACTGCCACATTTTTATCGTTACTTCCAGAATCAGATTTAGCCGTAGCCAAAATTGCACCGTAATGACCTCCGGCAGATAAAGATTCTTTGTTAACGATTGTTACTCTTATTTTTTGGCTTTCTTGTGAATTTACAATTATTGAATCTTTTTCTAACACAATCCAAGAAGCCAAACTATATTTTTGTTCACCTTTTTGCGCATTTGTAGTTAAAAATGCAATTCCTCCCGTCTCGTCTAGCGTTCCAAAATCAACCACAGTCAATTCAAATATTTCTGTTCGGGAGGTATTATTTCTAACCTCAATCTCAAAACTTTTTTCATCATTTTCTCTATCCAAAACGATATCAGTATAAGTTGGTGATAAATTTATTCCCTTTTCCGTCGCCTTAGCAAATTTTGGGCCAAATATCAACAAAAAAATTATCAGCCACCACATTTTCCCCTTCATTGTCGTCGTTTGTTTCTAACTCTATTCTTTAAATTTTTTATCGGCAATATCACCACCGAATATAATCCCAACAACATCAATCCAATAACAAAAGTCACACCCATCAATATTCTCCAGGGAATTATCCAAAATTTTAATTCAGCCTCAACTGGTATGTCTCTATTACCATCATCATACACCAGCAACATATGGGCAGTAAATTTACCAAATCTAAATTTAGATATTTGAGAAAAATCCCAATTTAATTTCTTTTCCGGTTTACCG
>JAYRQZ010000038.1:0-3470 GCA_041910355.1 Candidatus Woesebacteria bacterium
GTTAGTAAAAGTTGTGAATCAGGCGCTTAAGTCCGAATCAGAACAAGAAATTTTATTACAATAATTAAAAATATAAAAGACAATAATTGGAATTTTATCTAGGAACAGAACTGGGGGTTGAGATCTTTGGGCTTGCAGAGACGCTACTAATTATCGGTGTTGGCAAGATAAGAGTTTGTGATTCGAGTCTTTGCAGTACAGTCCAGTCAATGCTTTTATAAGAAATATATCCTCCATATGAAAGAAGTGTTAATAATAAGCCAATAAGTAGGTATCCCCATATATCCAGTTTCTGTTGATTCATAGTTTATTTTAACCGCGAAATCGTATAATTGGTAGGGAAGTTTAAAAATATTACCGGTGTTTCTTCGAGTAAAAATCTTTGAAAATCGTAATAGATTTTTTTCCTTTCTGCCTGATCCTGAATTTGTCTGCCTTCTTCAAGTAATTTGTCAATCCGGGAATTGTTTAAGTGGGTGATATTGGTTTTAGTCTGGGTTGAATGCCAGAATAAATATTGGTCAGGATCTGTGGGTATTGATCCATAGGCTAAAATTGCATCGTAATCATCGGGAATATCTGTCTGAGGGTTGTTGATTTTTAGATTTACTTTAGTATTTAGAATTTGTTCCCAGTTTGATTTTATATTTTCAGCAACAGTTAACAGTTTTCGGTCGACAATAATTAAATCAATTTTATCAATTATGTTTTTATCTAGTAGTTCTTTGGCTCTAGTTGGATTTATATTGTATTCTTTTATTTCTGGATTGTATGCCCAAGAATTAGGTGAAATTGGACCTAAGCACCGGCTGTTTTTATCATCAGTTTTTGGTGTAGCATAAGCAATTGCTTGTCTAATTTGTTTATTATTAAATTTTGTTGTATTCAAAAATATTCCTAAATATTTATCAGTGGCTAGTTGTTGATTGAATCTAATATTTGGCCAAGTAGAAAGTTGATTATCAATGGAATCGGTGGACAATTCGTCTATTTCACCCAATTTAAATGCGTTTAATAAATCGTCATTGTTAGAATAAAAACGATAGGTTCTTTTTTCCTGCCGATTGTTGATATTAACAATTTCCAACGTTTTAATATAACCGTCCTGATAAACAATGTTTTCAACTTTATACGATCCGAGGCCGATTAAAGTTTTTTTAATAAATATTGGCCGGCTTAATTTTGATAATAAGGGTGAGTATGCTTCGGTAAGTTTAATTTCGATAGTTGATGGAGATATTGTATTAACCTTAGTATTGGCAATATTTAAAATTATATCATTGGTATTAAATTTATTGCCATTGTGCCAATATAAATTAGTTTTAAATGTAAAAAGATAGGTTAAATTATTTTCACTGATATCTAATTTATCTACAATCGGTGATAGTTCGGCTTTATCGTTTTCACTAATGGAAGTAAAACCAAAACTTATAAGATTGGAGACACTGGTTGGTAGATTTTGAACAGTATACAGTCCGGTGATTCCGATATTCGTGTTAGTAGATTGAAGTGCCCTGTAAATTCCGATTAATTTATCTCTTTGAACAAAAATTATTGAACCAAAAAAAATGCCTAATATTACTGCTAATATGTATTTTCTAAAAAAATAAACAATGTATTCAGTTAGGAAACGGATTTTTTTTGTCAACTTTAGTTTAAATAATTGTTTGGATAATTGAGGATATGATAAAAAGTCCGAGGATTATTAAAGTAATCGAAAATAATGCTTTTTCCCAACCTCTTTTTTGAAAATTGACTGTTGACATAATATTGCCGCGACCATCCGTATCATCATTAGCTTGAAGAAAAATTAACACGGTTAATGCAATAGATAATACGATTTGAATTATTGTTAATATTATTTTCATTTTTTTTCTCTTTTGGGTTTAATAATTAGTTTAAAAAAATAAAGTAAAATATTTAATGACATTGAGCTAACTACAAATGCCCAGAATCCGTTGAAAATAAATCCGGGTATATTTATCCCCTGCCAAAAAGTGCTGGCAGTTTTAATTGAGTTTACCTGAAAATCGGATAAAAGAAATATGGCAAGATAAAAACCAAAAGTGTTAATAACGATTCGAAATAAACCCAGGGTGAGAATATTGATTGGTAAAAGCAGAATCCTAATAATTGGTTTTAGAAGTAGTTCAAAAATTGACAAAATAAATGCCACTTTAATTATGGTCCAGATTGTCTGTTCAAAAACTAAGTTTTTCCAAAGTTGATTTTGAGTAACAAGCGCAAAGCTAATTAAGAGGGTAAATTTAAGAATTTTTTTCATATTTTCTTGATTGGACCGTTATTATTATACCGCCAATAGATAATATTGTTATGGAAATACCGATTATTATACTTAAATTTAAATAATGGGACTTGTTAATTAAATAATATTTTTGAGTATTGTCTGATTCGCCGGTAGTAAGAGTAATTTTGTATTTACTGTTTTGAGGCAACAGGGAGTTGACAAAAGATATGCGCGGGGTGGCGATAACATGTTTACCAAAAGGTGGTAAAGAATTGATTTGATATTTCTGATTTAGATTATCTATATTTAGACTAATTAAATGAATACTAAATGGATTTGGATTGGTTAAAATTATTTGATTTCCGATGATTGACATAGTTGGCGAAACATAGTCCGGTTTATATTCTGAAGTAGCGAAATCGACGTTTACAGTTTTTGATTGTTGATCTCTTTTATATGAGCCGGGAGGTGCTGGATTGTCACTACTAACACCGTGAATAACAAAGGCTAAATGGTTTAAATCAATATCGGTAAAGTAATCGATACCGTTGGTAGTTTTTTCCCAGGTGGGATCAATTTGAACCCAATCTTTTTTAGCATTATCGTAATATTCTGGCCAGGCATGTAAAATATCAGAGTTGGTGCTGATAGGTTTAATTTTAGGGCTATTGCTGTAAGCGAAACCTTCAATTTCTCTTGATGGAATTTGAATGGCTCTGGCTAAAGTGACAAAAAGATCGGTAAATTCGGTACAGACGGATTGGTCCGGGTTGTCAATGGCATATAGCGCCCCTCTTCTGGTGGCTTTTTCGATACCGGAATAATTGTAATTTAGTTTGTTTACTACAAAGCGGTAAATATCTTTGGCTGTTTTTAGACTTTGGGCTGTATCGATTATTTTTTGATTATCAGACGGCCAATATTTTTGAGGTGTGATCAAGCTCACAGTATCGATGTTTTTGGGGGTATATATTGGAGGATGAATTTTGGCCTGTCCACTGACATTAATATTGATAGATTGATTGGCAACGAGATAATATTTTGCCAGCCAGTTACCGTCGGAATCTACTCTAATGTCTGTTGGCGGAGGTTCAATTTTTTTTAAGACAATGGTTTGACTATTAGTATCGGGAGGTATGGGAATTTCGGTATAAACATCTTTATTTTGAAAATTTTCAAGATAATAATTTAATTGAAAATCAAACAATTGATTATTACCGAA
>JAYRQZ010000039.1:0-2384 GCA_041910355.1 Candidatus Woesebacteria bacterium
CTAACGAACAAAAAATTGAATCAATCTTAGACGATAAAGATATACCTTCAGGTATAGATATCGTTGACGAACTCGATATTCCGTCTTTTATCCGCAATAATAAATAATTTATTGTATAATCGGTTAAAACAATGAAAAAAAATTTTCCAATTATTACATAGCCTCGATTTGCATAAAAATGTAAATCGTGGCATTAAAAAATCCTTCCCCTTGAAGGATTTTTTGTTTATTGGATAAAATATTAATTAACACATATTATGCCATCATTCAAAGACTTACCCTCAAATCCTGATTTTGCCAAAATGGAAACAGATATTCTAAGCTGGTGGTCTAAACATGACATTGTTAATCAATACCTTCACAAAAATGATAAAGCAGATAACACATTTTCGTTTATCGACGGACCAATTACTGCCAATGGTTCAATGGGTGTACATCATGCCCGCGGCAGAACATTAAAAGATGTCTTTCAGCGCTATAAAAACGCCTGTGGCTTTGCTCAAAGATTTCAGAACGGCTTTGATTGTCAGGGTTTATGGGTAGAAGTTGAAGTAGAAAAAGATCAGGGTTTTAATTCCAAAAAAGATATCCAAAATTTTGGCCTTGATAAATTCACTAATGCCTGCATCACTAGAGTTGATAAATTTTCTAAATTGCAAACTGAACAATCTATTAGATTGGGAATGTTTATGGATTGGGAACACTCATATTACACTAATTCTCAAACAAATAACCTATACATCTGGCATTTTTTAAAAATTATAAATCAAAAAGGGTGGTTGATTAAGAAAAAAAGTGCCACCACCTGGTGTCCCCGATGTGAAACAGGTTTGTCTCAACACGAAGAAGCTGACGGATACAAAGAAATTATCGATACTTCCGTCTTTTTAAAATTTAAATTAAAAAACCGTAATAACGAATACGTACTAGCCTGGACTACAACTCCCTGGACACTTTCAGCCAATGTTTTATTGGCAATCAATACCAAATTTCAATATGTTAAAGCCAATTATCAGGGACAAATTCTTTATCTGGCAAAATTATCTGCCGATAGACTAGGGTTAACTAATTATTCTCCAATAAACATCGACGATTTATTAAACCTCGAATATGATAGTCTTTACGATATTCCAGCACAAAAAGGGATTAAACATTTCATTACCAATTGGGACTTAGTTGATCCCAATGAAGGCACTGGTGTTGTTCACATTGCACCCGGATGTGGTCAGGAAGATTTTGAGCTTGGGAAAAAGTTAAAAACCGATATGATTGCTCCGCTTGATAGCCGAGGTTATTTTATCGAAGGCTTTGGTGAACTTTCCGGGTTAAACGCTAATCAGGTTAGCGAACAGGTTATTAAATTTCTTGAATCTTCTGGTAATTTATTTAAAACAGAACCGATTACCCACCGTTATCCTCATTGTTGGCGCTGTAAAACTAAATGTTTATTCCGACTTGAAGATAGCTGGTATATCAAATCAGACAAAATTAGACCATTAATGAAAGAGGCTGCCAAAAAAGTTGACTGGCACCCCAAATATGTTGGCAGAAGAATGCAGAATTGGCTCGACACTATGGAAGATTGGATGATTAGTCGTAAACGCTTCTACGGTTTAAGTTTACCGATTTACGAATGTTCTTGTAACCATTTAATGGTAATCGGCAGCCTTGAAGAATTAAAACAAAAAGCGGCCAGACCGGAATTAGTTGATAAATTACCTTCACTTCATCGACCATGGATTGATGAAATTGAAATTGTTTGTGATAAATGTCATCAACATATAAAAAGAATTTCTGATGTTGGCGATTGTTGGCTCGATGCTGGAGTAGTTCCGTTCTCTACTTTAAAATATCTTGAAGATAAAACATATTGGCAGAAATGGTTTCCGGCTGATTTGGTATTAGAAATGATTGAACAAGTCCGACTCTGGTTTTATTCAATGTTGTTTTTTAGCGTTACTCTGGAAAATACCGCACCCTATCTTAATGTTGTTGCTCACGCCGAAGTCAGAGATGAAAAAGGTGATCGGATGAGCAAAACTAAAAAAAATGGTATTCCCTACGACAACGCAGTTGTCAAAATGGGTGCTGATGCAATGCGTTGGTTATATTGTCAACAAAAACCTCACACCAATGTCAGTTTTGGCTACAATATCGCAGACAAAGTTAAACGGGAATTTTTCCTGATATTGTGGAATTCATATCGTTTCTTTATCCAGCACGCCAACATAATTAATTGGCAACCTCAAAAAAATATTGACCTATCACCAACCAATATTCTCGACAAATGGATTTTGTCCCGATTAAACTCAACTATCAACTCTGTTACTAAGTCATTGAATAAATTTAACACTTCAATTGTAACTAAAAATATTGAATCTTTA
>JAYRQZ010000040.1:0-3310 GCA_041910355.1 Candidatus Woesebacteria bacterium
AGACGGATTAAAACCATAAAAAGCGGTTGTGCCTGCTCCTCTTAAATAATAGATTAGTCCGCTAGCTCCAACTCCCTTGATATCATCCGAAAATGCCACCGGCAAACTGGCCATTGTTTGCCATGTTGCCCCAACACCACGGTTATATCGATAATAATTGACCTGCCCACCCCGATTGTAATAAATATAGCCACTGTCGTGTATTAAGTCCGACCCTGTTCCCGGAGCCGCCGGCAAATCAGTCGGTCCGGCGAATTGATTGGTGGTTGGATTATATTTCCAAAAGTCTGGTGTACCGTTGCCTCTAAATAGATATACTTTATTTTCTGCCTGATTATAAACATTTCCTACGTATCGGGTAGCCTGCGGTGTAGTCGCTAACACACTCCAACGAGTCGTTCCAATATCAAACCCCCAAAACGCTGTTGTCGCTATTCCTCTGGCCACATAAATCATTGTTCCCCCAATATCGATATTGGTATCTTCGGTCATTGTCGACGGCATAGTCGGACCAGTAGACCAAATACTGGTTCCGATATCAAAAATATAAAAAGTATTGGTACTATTGCCCCTTGGGGTATACATCTTGTTTGTAGTTGGACTATAAACCAAATTTGAACCGTAACTTACTGTCGCCGGTGCGCTGGCAATAGTATGCCAATGATTATCTCCCACCTCATATTTCCAAAAATCAGTTGTATTGTAGCCCCTCAAACAAAATATATCGGTACCGTTAGTTGCCAGTGATGATCCGCCATAAATCAAATCAGGCAACATTGTCATATCAGACCAAGTGTTATCAATAATTGAGTATCGCGAGAATTCTTTTTGATACCCGCCAAAAATTGTATAAATATAATTTCCCAACACCACCATGTCCGCTCCCGGATAAGCATAATAAGGTGCATTGGCCAATTGCTCCCACCTGTCTTCTGCTGGTAAATATCTGGCAAAATAATGATCAGCACTACCAATTACATAAACATAATTACCATCACTTACTACTGCCGCCTGATCACCCAAGTTCAAATTTGGCACGGTTCCCACCAGTGGACCCCAACTACCGTTTGCTTCCAGTTTTAATTGACCTGATTTAGATCTTGATTCTGTATTTACATATTTTCCTGCATCAAAATCAGCTTTCGTGGTCAATACTCTATCAGTTGCCATTACCCTTCTGCCTTGCCACCAATAATTACCAACAATTGAGCCACCTATTACTCCCACCGTCCACAAAATCCAAATCAGTATCACTTTTTTCATCTTAGTACCTCCTCTACCACCTCTTTCAACTTTGTTAGAGTAATCGTTTTTTGATTTAACTTCCATCGTAAACCGCGACTTGCCTCACTCCTTCCCCAAGCTTCTATCAAATATTCTCCGTCAATCACCTGTCTTGCCAAAGATGAAAATACTCCACCCAAAGCTTTACCTTCGAGATGTAATTCGCCCGATGCTTCCAATGCTTCTACCACCCCGTCTTTTGATGCCACCAACACCGCCAACGCTTTTAGTTGGTTTAGTGTTAACCTTCTGATTTTGCGGATCCATTTATCCACTAATTCAGTCTACACATCCACTTTTTCTATTGCAAGCACTTGCATCTTATTCATCTTATTCATCTTATTCATCTTATTCATCTTTATCATCTATTACATGCACTTTATATGAACCTTAATCCTTTATAATTACACATATGAATATCACTGTTGCCGAGACTCTTGAGCGTTTACTAACCCTAAGTTACAAATAAAATCCAAATTATTGAGTTTCAACCGGTCTTACCGAAATATCAAGATAATAATCAGCCCCGTCACCATTGCGCGTGTAATCTATGTTCACTCTCCACCCTTTTGTCTCCAAAAATTCATTAATTGGTTTCTTTAACTCCTTACCTTCAAAAATCCCTACCCCAATACTATCAACATAACCACAGTTAACAGAAAATCTATAAACACCCTCTAAGACATCAGCACCTTGATATGCTCCGCCCAATACTTGAACTAAGTCATAACAAAACATCAAACTAAAATCGTCTAATTCCAAACCAGCTTCAATGTTTGCTCGCCTTTGCGTCTCTGCCTCTGCGGGAGTCGGAATTTTGTTCACCCTTTTTAATATTTCAACCGGCCTAACACCTAAATTTTTCAACACATCCTCTCGATTATCTAACTCCAGCTGTCGTAACACCGCAACTCTGGCTATTTCAGCTTCACGCGAATAATTAATTCGAGGATATCCTCGAAAATCTTTGTTACCCACAACCTATAATAACAAAACACGCTTTTATATGCAACTATTTTCTATCAATATCCGGTTAATTACCAGGTATAAATATTACATCCCCTTCAGTATCGGTTCTTCTGATATTGATATTTCTTTTTATCAATTTATCCAGCACCTGCCTTGTCGGATGACCAAAACTGTTTTTGCCCACACTAATAATCGCCACCACAGGTCTAATTGTATCCAGCAATTCCTCACTTGTTCCTTCCGTCGATCCATGATGTGACACTTTTAAGATATTTAGTGTTCCGAGTCCCGCAGCGGCGGGACGAAGGACACCCCGCCAAACTAATTTCTGTTCCACCTCACTGGTCACATCCCCCATTAATAAAAATTTCAAATTTTTTACAGTCAATAATCCGACTATCGAATTATCATTATCATTTCCGAAGTCTTGACCTGGATTGATGATTTCTAACCCTATCTGATTATACTTAACTATATCACCCAAAGCCAAATTACCTGAATAATATTTTTGTACATTTTCATCCGTTGGCACAACACTACTATATAGTTTATCCACTCGATAATTTCTTATCACTTGCTTCAACCCGCCGCTATGATCACTATCCCAATGAGTTACTATCCCTATTTCAATCGTTTTGTCCCAAAAAGGAATATACCTTCCCAAACACCCTGCCATCTTATTATTCTCCGGGCCTGTATCAATCAGCATCTGAAATGATCCTTGTACTACAATCATTCCATCTCCCTGACCGACATCACAAAAAACCACCTTGACTTTATTATCCGGCCACGTCCAAATCGTTATCACTATTAACATCACCAAACTAATTAACAAAACTAATTTGATCTTCGCCATTTTAATAAAAAATATCCCAAAACCACATACCACCCAACTAACATCCACCAGTTAAATCTGACCATCATCGTCATTTCCGTTCCTCCACCAAGCTCAACTATCAATCCAAAATATTTTAATAATGGGTAAACTAACCATAAAATTATTTTTCCGAAACTAGGCATCATCAATCCTACTACTGATCCCACCGCTCCCACTAAA
>JAYRQZ010000041.1:0-10381 GCA_041910355.1 Candidatus Woesebacteria bacterium
ATTAAAAGGTATGGTTTTCAGAGGCAACCGGTTTCCGGAGGTCAATCAGACCGGGTTCGTGCCCCTGGTGCTATTGGTGCACAAACACCCGGAAAAGTTATAAAAGGTAAAAAAATGCCCGGTCATTACGGTAATGCCACCAAAACTATTGCCAATTTAAAAATAATTACCATTGATATTGAAAAGAACGAAATATTAGTTAGCGGTTCTGTTCCCGGTCACCTTAATTCCTGGGTGTTTATTAATAAAACTAAATAAATATGAAAGCACCAATCTACAATTTAAAAGCCGAAAAAATTGGTGATTTTAACTTACCAAAATCAGTCTTTGATATTAAAGTGAACGATGATCTAATCGCCCGCAGTATCAGATCACAACTTACCAATCAACGTAACGCCCATGCCAAAGTAAAAGAAAGGGGGGAAGTCGCCGGTACTACCAAAAAGATTTGGGCTCAAAAAGGTACTGGTAGAGCCCGGCACGGATCTGCTAAAGCCGGTATATTTGTCGGAGGAGGCAGTGTTCATGGTCCCCAAGGTAATCAAAAATTTACTGTTAAATTAAATCAAAAATCAAAAAAAATTGCTCTTAATTCTCTGTTAACTAAATTTGCTCAAGAATCAAAAATATTAATTATTGATGATTTTAAAGAACTAACACCCAAAACCAAACAGGCTTGGAATTTTATTGATCAATTGGAGAAGTCAAATCAAGTACTGGCAAAGTCCAAAAAAATTGGTATTATAACCGCTGAGACTTTACCCAATGTTACCCGTGCTTTCCGTAATATACCCGGATGTAGTCTCTTGTCTTTAAAGTCTTTAAACACACTTGGTTTAGCAAATCAAAATATTTTAATTTTCAGCCAAAAGGCAATTGAATCCATAAAATAATGTCAACCAAACACACAAATATTATTTTAGGTCCGATAATTACCGAGAAAACTTTAATGGCTCGAAATTTTGGTGAATATTACTTCTGGGTAAATACTGATGCAAATAAAAATCAAATTGCCCGTGTATTCAAAGATGTATTTTCCATTACACCAGTTTCTGTTCGGACATCAACCTCAAAAGGTAAAACTAAAACAGACTGGAAAAAAAGATTGCCTTTTAAAAAATCAAATCGAAAAAAGGCCGTTGTTAAAATATCCAAAGATCAGAAAATTGACATTCTTAATTTAAATAAAAAATGAAATTAAAATCATTATTAAAAATAAAGAAAAAAACATCCGGCCGTGATTCAAAGGGGCATGTTTCCATTCGTCATCGTGGTGGAGAACAAAAACGTTATCTTCGACTTATAGATTGGAAACGGAACCGAATGGATATCAAAGGCAAAGTTGTTTCTTTTGATTACGACCCCAATCGAACTTCATTATTAGCCCAAATAGTTTATGAAGATGGTGCCAAGACCTATATTTTAGCAACAACCAATATGCAAGTCGGTGATTATGTCATTTGTAGCAATACGGCCCCTATTAAAGATGGCAATCGCTTACCCCTTAAAAATATTCCGGTCGGTATGGCAATTCATGGTCTTGAATTTCAGATTGGTAAGGGCGCCCAAATTGTAAAAAGTGCCGGTTCAGCAGCCTATATTCAAAGCATCGATGGTTCCAAAGCAATTGTAAAATTGCCATCAGGTGAATTACGCATTTTCCCTAGCGCCACTTTTGCTACTATTGGTCAGGTTAGTAATTCTGATCACTCAAATGTTAAACTAACCCGTGCCGGACAGGTTCGTCACCGGGGAATTCGCCCCACAGTCAGGGGAATCGCTCAAAACCCTCACTCTCATCCTCATGGTGGAGGTGAAGGTCGTTCAAGTATCGGTATGAACCCCAAAACTCCTTGGGGTAAACCTGCTTTGGGTAAACGAACTAGAAAATATAAAAAATATTCAAATAAGTTAATAGTTAAAAGAAGAAAGTCAAAATAATCTATGTCACGAAGTTCAAAAAAAGGTCCTTACATCGATGCCAATATTGCCAAAAAGGTTGCTAAACTGCCTAGTAGTGAAGTAATCAAAGTTTATGCTCGGAAAAGTCAGATTGCACCTGAATTTGTTGGTCGTAATTTTTCTGTATATAACGGACATAAATTTATTAATGTTTATGTAACTGAAGATATGGTGGGTCACTATTTCGGTGAGTTTTCTCCCACCCGCACTTTCAAAGGACATGGCCGTGTAGTTAAGAGAGTTATAGAAAAGACCTAAATATTATGGCAAAGATTATTAACAAAAAAACTAATTCTAAGTTGTTACCCAAAGTTGTAAAAAGTACAACTGGCCCAGAGATTGTTAAAAAAACGACCAAAGTGATCAAACCAATTATTACCGAAGAAAAGCCATTATCGGTTAGATTTATTAATAAGAATTTAAAAGTATCACCCCGTAAACTCCGTCTAATCGTAAACAATATTAAAACTTTGGATCCGGTAACAGTTTTATCCAGATTAAAATTTACCAATACTAATGCTGCTAGATTATTAGTCAAATGTTTGGAAGATGCTATCGCATCAGCTAAAAATAATTACAAACTTATTCCTCAAACATTAAAGTTCAAAGAGATGCGCGTTGATGAAGGCATGAAAATTAAAAGAATGGACAAATCTCATGGCTCACGTTTTTCCCGCGGAATAATTATGAAACGTCATAGTCGATTGGTTATTGTTTTATCTGGTACAATATCAGGTTAAATATAATATATGGGTCAAAAAATAAATCCTATCGCTTTCAGACTTGAAACTGTCAAAAACAGCCCGGAGTGGTTATCTTCCTGGTATGCCGGAAAAAAGAAATATTCATCTTATTTGATTGAAGATAAAAAAATTCGTGATTTTTTACAGAAAAAATTATATTCAGCCGGAATTGTAGCTATAAAAATTGAACGATCAGTCAAAAAGATCCGTCTATTACTAATTGTTTCTCGTCCTGGTTTGGTTATCGGTCGCGGAGGTAAAGAGTTAGAAATGATCAAAAAAGACGTTCTTAAATTAATGTCAAAAGAATCCGGCAAGCAAAGTATCGACATTCAGGTAGAGGAATTTAAGTTTGCTGATTTGTCAGCAAAATTAATTGCTGAAAAAATCGCTTTTCAGTTAACTAAACGTATGCCTTATCGTCGGGCAGTTCTTTCATCGATTGAAAAATCAATGTCAGCCGGAGCCAAAGGTATCAAGATAATTTTATCGGGTCGTATCAACGGTGCCGAAATATCCCGACGGGAAAAATTTTCTCAAGGTAAAGTCCCTCTTTCTACCATAAAATCAAAAATCGACTATGCCGAATGCCCATCTCTAACTCGCTCGGGTTATATCGGTGTTAAAGTTTACCTCTGTTTAGCTTAAATTATGCTTCAACCAAGTAGAACCAAATATCGAAAACAATTCCGTGGACGAATGCACGGACTTTCTGCTGGTAATCAGGTAACTTTTGGCGAATTTGGTTTAAAATCAATGGAATGTGGTTGGATTACCGCCAATCAAATTGAAGCTGCCAGACGGGCTATTGCTCATGCCACCAAAAGAAACGGACGGATGTGGATACGTATTTTCCCAGCCAAACCATTTACCGAAAAAGGCGCCGGTGCACCTCTTGGTGCCGGCAAAGGTGATGTTAAAGGTTATGTTTGTGTTGTCAAACCAGGTCGGGTAATGTTTGAAGTTTCTGGAGTATCAGAGGCTGAAGCCAAAAAAGCCTTAACTTTGGCATCTGCCAAATTACCGGTAGTTACAAAAACAATTAAAAAGAATTAAATTTAAGTTGGAAATTATGAAAAAAACTGATAAAATCACCATCAGACAAAAGTCAAAAGAAGAGTTGCTCAAACATCTCCAAGATCTCAATAAAAAGTTAGTTGAGGCTAAGTCAAAATTACTAACCGGAAACCAAAAAGATACTTCTGTCTTCAAAAAAATTAAATACGAGATCGCCTTGATCTTGACTCACATCAAACAAAATGATCAAAAATAAAGCAGTTATTAATAGTCAATCAAGCACCGGTAAAGTTTTTATCGGGGAAGTAGTTTCTGACAAAATGACCAACACTATTGTTGTTTCACTCGACTATACCAGTAGGCACCCGATGTATAAAAAAATTGTCAAAAAAAACAAAAAGCTTTATTCAGAAAACAATTTAACAGCCAAAATTGGAGATATTGTTAGAATTCGGGAATGTCGGCCTCTTAGCAAAACTAAACGATTTACTACAGTTGATATTATTAAAAAATCATCATAATTATGGTTCAATTACGTTCAATTATCAAACCAGCCGACAATTGTGGAGCCAAATCAGTGATGGTTATGCATGTCTATAAGGGTAGCTTTCACAAAAAAGCCGGAATCGGTGATATTGTTTTAGCTGTTATTAAAGATGCTATTCCGACTGGCATGGTTAAAAAGAAAGAAAAAGTTAAAATGGTAATTGTTCGAACTCGCAAAGAACATCGCCGATCCGATGGTACTTATATTCGTTTTTCTGATAACGCTGGAGTTGTTATTGATTCTCAAAACAATCCTCGTGGTACCAGAATATTTGGGCCGATTGCCAGAGAAATTAAAGATGCTGGTTTTAATAAAATTGCCTCAATGGCCAAAGAAGTTTATTAACCGATTATGAAAATTATTAAAAAAGATTTAGTCAAAATACTTATCGGCAAAGATAAGGGTCGAACTGGTGAAGTAATCCGATCAATTCCTAAAAAAAATCAGGTGGTTGTCAAAGGTTTAAATATGTTCAAAAAACATATTAAACCTACTCAAGCTAATCAAAAAGGTGGAATTTTAGAAAAAGAACGGCCTTATTTGGTTTCAAAAGTAATCTTAATTTGTCCAAATTGTAAAAAAGCCACTCGGGTTTCATATCAATTAGATAAGACCGGCAATAAATATCGGATTTGTAAAAAATGTCAGTCTTTATTAAAGACCAGTACCACTAAATAATATGACCAAAAATACTCCATTTGAAACAGACATAATATTGCGCTTAAAAGCATTACTTCCCAAAAGTAATCTCAATGCTTTACCCCGTCTAACAAAAATCGTAATTAATTATAGAATTTCCGATATTAGGGATAGTCAGGAATCGTTGTCTACTGCCGAATCCGAAATAATTGCTATTACCGGCCAAAAACCTTCACTTTGTCGTTCAAAAAAATCAATATCAACTTTTAAATTACGTCAAGGCGAACCGTTAGCATACAAAGTAACCTTAAGAGGACCCCGGATGTATCATTTCGCCAACAAATTATTCAATATAGTTCTGCCCCGGCTTCGTGATTTCAAAGGATTGCCACAATCTTCGTTTGATCAAAATGGTAATTACAATTTGACCCTAAAAGATCAAACCTATTTTCCTGAAATAAATTTAGATAAAATTAATAAAATTAGATCTGTCCAGGTAACATTAAACATATCTGCTTCTTCAAAAGATGAAGCAAAAATGTTATTATCCGCCCTGGGATTTCCATTTGAGAAAAACTAATTATGGCTACCACGGCAAAAAAAGTCAGAGAACAAAAAAAATTAAAATACACGGTTAAGCATCACAATCGTTGTCAGCTTTGTGGCCGACCCCGTGGATATATTCGTTTATTCGGTATCTGTCGGCTTTGTTTTCGCAAGCTTGCCAATACCGGAGTATTGCCTGGTGTTAAAAAGTCTAGCTGGTAAAATATATGATTACATCACTTTCTACCGATTTATTAATCAGAATTAAAAATGGTTCCCGTGCTGGCAGGAAATCTATTACTGCTCCTGTATCCAAATTTTGTAGTTCAATTGCTCAATTAATGAAAAAGTATAGATACATAGATGATTATCAAATCAACCCAGATTCAAAACTAATGACTATCAACTTGGCCTACATAGATAATGTTCCAAAAGTCACTGATGTAATTTTATTTTCCAAACCCGGTAGAAGAATGTATGGTCGATCGTTTTCATTACCCTGGGGTAAATCTAAAAATTCTTTAATTATTGTATCAACATCATCAGGTGTTATGTCTCAAAAAGAAGCTAAAGTTAAAGGTTTAGGCGGCGAATTAATTGCCGAAATTTGGTAAAAAACTATGTCACGTATCGGCAATTTACCAATTCTGATTCCCGCAGGTGTTACGGTTACTGTTGATAAGCGTCTGGTTACAGTTGCCGGACCAAAGGGTAATCTTAGCCTTCCTATTCCTCACAGAATTAATGTTACCTTGGACAATAATACAGTTAATGTTACTCGATTGTCAGAAGATAAAAAAGTCAAAGCTTGTCATGGCACCACCAGGGCGCATATTAATAATATGGTATTAGGTGTTCAAAATTTATGGAAAAAAGAATTGGAGATTAGAGGTACAGGTTATAAAGCTGCAGTTAACGGTAATAAATTAACCGTATCCGCAGGTTATATTCATCCGGTAGAAATAATCGCACCCGAAGGTATTATCTTTAATGTCGCAGAAGATACCAAAATTACCGTATCGGGAATTAATAAAGTAATTGTCGGTCAAACTGCCAGTAATATTCGAAAAATCAGAAAACCTGAACCTTATAAAGGAAAAGGTATCCGTTATGTTAATGAGTTTATTAAGTTAAAAGCGGGCAAAACTGCTAAGGCATAGAATATATGATCACTCAAAATCAAAAAATTCGCCGTCTTCGTCGGGTGAGAAATAAATTAGCTCAAAATATAGGTATTCCCAGACTATCGGTTTTTCGAAGCAACCAACATATTTGGGTTCAAATAATTGACGACAAACATGGCAAAACTATTGCTTCTGCTAATTCTAAAACCATAAAATCAAAAGGTACTAAAATTGAGATCGCTGTCTTGGTTGGTAAACAGATAGCCGAAATAGCTACTAAGAAAAATATTAAAAACATCCGTTTTGACCGTGGATTATACAAATATCATGGGCGGGTAAAAGCTTTAGCTGACGCTGCTCGATCCGCCGGACTAAAATTTTAATCAAATATGCAAAATAACAATTTCCGTAAAGAAAAATTTGATCAACCCGAACAGGAATTTAGCGACAAAGTCGTCGAGATAAAAAGGGTTAGTAAAAAAACTAAAGGAGGCAATCAAATTGCCTTCACTGCTCTGGTAGTATCCGGTGACAAAAAATCAAGAGTTGGGGTCGGTCATGGTCGGGCTAAAAGTGTGGCTGATGCCATTCAAAAAGCTATCCAAAAAGCCCGAAAAACTATGATTACCGTCAATATTGTTAACGGTACTGTCACTGATTCAATCAAGCTTAAATTTAAAGGTTCAATTGTTTTAATAAGACCGGGAAAAGCCGGATCGGGTCTTATTGCCGGAGGTCCGGTAAGATCCGTCATCGAACTAGCGGGTATCAAAGATATCGTCAGTAAAATCATCGGTTCCAAAACTAAATCTATAAATGTTTGGGCTACCATGAAAGCGTTAACCTTATTGAAAAAATAATTATGGAAATTTTAAAAAACTTATCAAAGTCAGTGACTAAACAGCAAAAACGACGGGGTAGAGGTATTGGCAGTGGTGTCGGTGGTCATACCACCGGACGTGGAGCCAAGGGAGACAAAATTCGTGGTAAAACTAAAATTACATTTGATGGTACCAAAATAAAAAAAGGTTGGATTAAGAGATTGCCCTTCCTCAGGGGCAAGCATCGGGTATTATCGCAAGGCAAGTATTATATTTTCAATTTTTCCAATTTGGAAAAAATGTTTAAGGCTGATGATGTGATTAATATTGCCAGTTTAAGTAAAAAAACCGGCATCTCTGTTAAAGTGCTTACAAATCGAACTAAAGTCTTAGCCAAAGGTAATTTAACCAAAGCTTTAAAATTCGAAGGAATCTTATTCTCCAATCAAGCCAGAAACAAAATTATCGCAGTCGGTGGTAAGATAGACTAATGAATCAGATTGTAAAATCTCTCACTCTCTACTTTGAAGGATTGAAGACTCCATTATTACGAAAAAAAATCGGTTACACTTTAGCAATTTTAATCCTGTTTCGATTTATTGCCCACATACCTGTGCCGGGTGTCAATTTAGTTTTGCTTCGTCAGTTTTTCTCTCAAAACCAATTACTTTCACTATTGGACATCTTTTCTGGTGGTACATTAGCCAATTTCTCTATCGCTGCTTTAGGTCTAAATCCGTATATTAATGCTTCAGTTATGCTTCAGTTACTTCAACTGGTTATTCCTCAACTTGAAGCCTTAAGCAAAGAAGGGGAATATGGAAGAGCCAAAATAAACCAATACACTCGTATAGCTACCATTCCTCTAGCGATCGTTCAGTCACTTGGTATGTACGGCATTCTTCACTCCCAAAAAATTATCGCTTCATTAGATTTGCTTACCATGATTGCACTGGTGCTAAGTATGTTAGCAGGTACAATGATCATGATTTTATTAGGACAATTAATTAATCAATTTGGGGTTGGTAATGGTATTTCAATGATAATTTTTGCTGGAATTATCTCTCGCTTACCCGTCAGTGCTATTCAAACTCTGAGTGTCACTGATTTTTCGAATCCCCAAACCGGACTTAACTTAATAATATTTGCCCTGTTAGCTGTTGGTTTAATCCTGGCAATCGTTACTGTTGAAGAAGCCATATTAAGAATACCGGTTAATTACGCTAAAAGAGCCCAAGTAACCTATCTTCCAATTAAAGTTGACACAGCTGGAGTTATGCCAATAATATTTGCCGTGTCTTTAGCGACGATACCATCGTTAGTTGGTGAATTTTTAGGCAGAATGTCAAATCCGCTTATTTCTACTCCCGCTCTAACCATAGCCCGTCTATTTAGAACCGACAGTTATTTGTATATATTATTTTATTTCATACTGGTAATTGCTTTCACATTTTTCTATACATCTGTTGTCTTCAAACCAAAAGATATTGCCGAAGAACTTCGAAAATCTGGAGGTTTTATCCCTGGAATTCGTCCCGGTATTGCCACCGAAAAACGTCTTAAGTATTTAATTAATCGTGTAATCGCCATCGGTGCAGTATTTTTGGGTCTTATTGCTATCTCTCCGTCGATCGTATCTAAACTGACCGGAATTACCACTTTAACAATTGGTGGTACAAGTGTATTAATCGTAGTTTCGGTTGTGATTGAATTAACCAGAAAAATTGAAAATGTCGTTCAAACTTATAATTACGATAAATTAACTTACTAATGGCATTAAACTTATTTCTAATTGGTCCATCGGGTTGTGGTAAAAGTACTCAAGCCAAATTGATCGCTGACAAGTATAGCTTAACTCACCTTTCAATGGGTCAACTACTTCGCGATGAAGTAACCATTGGCTCCGGATTTGGTATTGAAGCCAAATCTTATTTGGATCAGGGAATTCCGGTTCCGGACGATTTGGTATTTGATGTATTAATAAACAAGTTAAAGAATTTAAATTTTCAAAATTTTATTATTGATGGTTTTCCCCGGGTTTTAAATCAGGGCAAAATTATCGAACATTATTTAAAAAAACAAAACCAGCCATTTACTCTGTTAATACATTTAACTGTCAATTTTGAAGAAATATTGCACCGTCGTCAAGCCAAAGGCGAAGATTTTCAGGATAATTCTCGCTCCGACAATACTCCTGAAGCTATCGCTAATCGTCAAAAAATTTTATATGAATCAAATATTAATCCAATTTTAGAATATTTTAGATCTAAAAATAAATTATTCGAAGTCGACGGCAACCGCCCCATCGAACCGATATTCGATGATATTGTAAAGGAAATCGATATTATTAAATAAGTTTATGCCTAAGATTATTTTTAATTATAAAATTTGTGATAAAGCTGAAGCTTGTGGCGGAATATCTGAATGTCCCGTTGGGGCAATTACTTACGACACTGTTTATAAAAAACCAGTCTGGGATCAAAAAAAATGTACCTTTTGTTTAAAATGTACTCTTCCCGATTCATGCCCTGTCGGCGCAATTTTATATGCCAAGGATTTTTCACAGGAAAAAAGCATCATCGATTCAATTAAGTCTGATCCTCGATCTGAAGAGTGGTTGTGGTTTGAAAGATATGGCGTGCAACCATCTGTAACTAATCCATTGGCAATTGATTTAACACCAATAAATTTTAAATCAATAATTAATTCTACTAAACCAATTTTAATAGATATTTGGCACGAAGATTATTTGGAATGTCGTCTCCACTCTCCTTTATTTGTTGATTTGTTAGACTCTTTACCCGCTATTAAGTTATATAAACTTGATGCCAAAAAATATCCTGAACTTGCCGACTCAATTAAAATAACCACATATCCCTCTTTGGTCGTTTATAAACTATCAAAAAAAGTTTTTAATTACCCGGGCCATATCGTCGAATCTAATGTTAAAAAAATAAATTCACAATTAAAAAAATTATTAAT
>JAYRQZ010000042.1:0-2893 GCA_041910355.1 Candidatus Woesebacteria bacterium
ATCAACAACATCGGTAAAATCATCACCACCGACATTGTTCCTGAAATGGAAAAGTCCTATATCGATTATGCCAGGTCAGTTATCGTTTCTCGGGCTTTACCTGATGTACGTGATGGGTTAAAACCGGTTCACCGGCGGATTATTTATGCCATGAATCAATTGGGGTTAACTGTCAGTGGCAAAAACGTCAAATCAGCCGCCGTTGTTGGTGATGTTATGAAATCATTTCATCCTCACGGTGACAGTTCCATTTACGGTGCCCTGGTTCGTATGGCACAAGATTTCTCCATGCGTTATCTTTTAGTCCAAGGACAAGGAAATTTTGGAAGTATCGACGGTGATCCGCCAGCTGCTATGCGTTATACCGAAGTCCGAATGGCTAAAATGACTCCGGAAATGGTTGCCGATATTAACAAAGATACAGTTCCGATGGTCGACAATTACGATGCTTCCACCAAAGAACCCAGTGTTTTGCCGGTCCGGATTCCCAATCTACTTTTAAACGGTACTGAAGGTATTGCTGTCGGTATGGCCACCCGGATTCCACCCCACAATCTCAAAGAATTATGCACTGCCATCGATTTTATTTTAAATCATGCCCATTTAGAATCAGTTGAAACTCCGATTGAACTAAAACCGATCAAATCCACCTCCCAAACCACTACTGAATTAGTTCTTAAACCAGTCAACGAACTTGAAAAAATTAGTTTTAATTTCGAAACCACCGCTACAGTCGAAGAATTAGTCAAAATAGTCCAGGGTCCGGATTTCCCTACTTACGGTGAAATATACGGCAAAACCGGAATTGTTGAAATGTACTCTACCGGCCGGGGTAAATTTGTTGTCCGGGGTAAAACCAATATCGAAGAAACTAAATCCGGTAAAATCCGGATTGTCATTACCGAACTACCTTATCAGGTCAACAAAGCTGAATTCGTCAAAAAAATTGCCGATCTGGTTCACGACAAAAAAATTATCGGTATCTCCGATCTTCGGGACGAATCCGACCGTCACGGTATCCGGGTTGTAGTCGAAATCAAAAAAAATGGTAAACCAAAATCAATTTTAAATAAAATTTTTAAATACACTCCTCTTCAATCATCATATTCCGCCAATATGTTGGCATTAGTCAACGGCGTTCCCCAAACACTTAATTTGCGCCAACTATTGTTATTATTCCTCCGCCATCGGGAGTTAATTGTCCGCCGTCGCAGTATCTTCGATCTAAAATCAGCATTTATGCGAGCCCATATTCTTGAAGGTCTTAAAAAAGCCCTAGATATAATCGATGCCATTATCAAAACCATTCGGGCATCAAAAAACACCGACGAAGCCAGAGAAAATTTAATATCCCAATTCAAATTTACCGATCTGCAAGCTAACGCTATTTTGGAAATGCAACTTCGTCGCTTAGCCGCCCTCGAACGTCAAAAACTTGACGATGAATATACCGAAGTCAAAAAAATTATCGACAATCTGACCTCTATTATCACCAAACCGGAAGCAATGATTAAAGTATTGGTGTCCGAAAATAATGAAATATTAGAAAAATACGCTGATACCCGTAAAACTAAAATTTATTCCCGGGGCTTAGAAGAGTTTAGCGAAGAAGATCTGATACCAAACGAACCCACCCTAGTCACCATCACCAAAACCGGTTATATTAAACGGGTCCAAAAAGACACTTATCGCATCCAAAAACGCGGCGGTGTTGGTATTTCCGGAATGTCCACCAAAACCGAAGATGAAGTTGAAAATATGATGTTTGTTAACACTCATGACGATTTATTATTTTTCACCAACAAAGGCCGGGTATTTAAAACCAAAGTCTGGGATGTTCCTGAATCCAGCCGTCAATCAAAAGGTCAGGCAGTCATAAATTTAATTAACATCGTCCAAGGAGAAACGGTTCAAACAGTTCTACCTCTTAGTAAAAATAATCCGGCTAAATTTATCTTACTCGCCACTAAAAACGGCGTTGTCAAAAAAACATCGGTTGATAAATTCCGCAATATCCGTCAGACCGGCCTTACTTCCATCAAATTAGATCCCAAAGACGAATTAATCTGGGCCCGACAAACCAGCGGCAACGATCAAATATTTTTAGTTACATACAACGGCAAATGCATCCGCTTTAACGAAACTGACACCCGACCAATGGGTCGTCATACCCGTGGAGTCCGCGGCATCACTCTAAAAGAAAATGATTTTCTGGTTAGTATGGACGTCGTTCCCACCACTCTGGTTGCTAATCACAAAGAAAAATCAGGTGACTTTTTCCGTCACCTAATTGTAGTTACCGAAAATGGTGTCGGCAAGCGAAGTAATGTCTATTTATACCCCCTCCAAAAACGCGGTGGTATCGGTGTTAAAGTCGCGAACTTAACTGCTAAAACCGGACGTATTGCTGCCGCTCAAGTTATCTCTGAAACTTGCAATCAGGTAATTTTAGTTTCCAAAAAAGCAGTTACTATCAACTTACCTATCAAAAATATTCCCACTTTAAGTCGTAATACCAAGGGTGTGATTCTGATGAGATTCAAGTCTAGTGACGATAAAGTCAACGCTATGACTATCATCAACCAAAATCCGGAAATTGAACCAGAACTGATAAAACCTTAATTCAAATTTTAATATAAATATATTATAGGTATATAAAGAGCAGGGGAGTTGTGTCATATTATAGGACTATTGTTATGGGCTAGCTTCATTTAGCAGTATTAGGCTACTATTGCTAACTGGGTATAAAATTTAATTTTAAGCCTAAGATACGGATAAATAGTCATTATATAAAGCAGGGGAGTAGGTTAAGAAAAAATTGTCAACTATAACCCAAAAGAAGCTTGACTATAGGATGTATCAAATACACATCTGTTTCTACTTATTTCCGCTA
>JAYRQZ010000043.1:0-2763 GCA_041910355.1 Candidatus Woesebacteria bacterium
AACCAAGGTATATGAATTTTTCGTTAATCATTTACCTATTATACTTTACCTCTATTTAACCATAACATAAAAGCATATTTGACGTATCTTTAGGAATTTATTGATTAATGCTCCCCGCCTTGGACTCAATCAGGACTGCTGTTTGCGGATATTAAGGTGAGATGTTACTTTTTATCACCTCTATCGATTAGGTATCCCAAAACCGAACCGAGTATTAGAGTCATGATGGTAATGGGTATGAGAGAGAAAGGTTCTTTCCAACCAATGATTATTGCCGATGGTAATAAAACAAGAAAAGAAATGATTATTCCTTTGACTGGACTTTTTAACGAGAGATTTATATTGGCAATTAAAAAACCAGAGATGACCCATAGTGAAAAGGCTGATAAGTCAGCATCCAAGGTTAGACCTTGAAAAATCATGGGGACTAAATCAATAAGACCAATCAAAGCGCCAAACAAAATTCCTTTTGTAGTTTTTGTCATATTAACTGATTATACAAAAGTTCCAACGTCCAGGACGGGGTATGTGAAATTTAGGTTCAAAAAGTGCTTGCTCCCCCTCGTGGATTCGGACCACGAACTTACCGCTTACAGAAATCCTTAATTTTCATTAAGGTCTGGACTATCTTTTCACCCTCCGAAAGCTTTCGGAGGGGCCGGAGGCTTAGAAGGTGTACTCACCTAGTCTCTGCACCTTTCCGTCAGTTGACGGACTCGGCTCAGGATTACCATATCTCGACACAAGATCGAAATTTAGGCTTCCCTGAATTCTTCCGGTGTTTCAATCTCAATTACTCGAGAAAGCTGCGATTTTAAAACACAGGCGGGCACTCTACCGTTGAGTTAAGGGGGAATAAAAATAAAATATCTAATTTCTAATGACTAATGTCTAAATAGAAAATGAAATATTCTAAATATTTTAAATGTGCTAAAGACAAGCTAGATTATAGCATTCACCTCATCCTGAGAGAACTCCTTTAATCCAACCAAGAATGAGCCGAAGTTTGTAAGCATCATAATATCTAATTTTAATAATTCCAAATTGATGAATATTTTTTCTAATTTTGCGACTACCTATTTTGTTTTTGGCAAAATAAGTTTTTCCAAATTGTGAATTTGATATTTTTAAGTATTTGGTCCAATACTCGATTGCATTTTGTTCATTTAAATTATCGTGTAACCATAAACTAAAACTAATTTCACTTTTGTTTATTTGGCAAAATTCTTCTAACCAATTTACCATAAATTTTGTAGTTTCCGGATCAGAATTGGTAAATTCAACTGCATTGTTAGTTTTTGAGCCTTCGGCTTGATAAAGAGAAATGCCAGCGATAAATCGATCACGACTGTAAACTTTACCCACTTGTTTGATTCCTTCTTCTAATAACATCTTTTCTGAATTTATACGTTTTAACTGATTAGATTTTGCTCCTTTTAGCGATGCTACGGTTTGACCCTCGCGGCGATTAAGATCTAATTGCTTAATTTGCAAGGGAGTTAAAATAATATCCCGACAACACCGAGATATCGTATCTTTTGATAATCCTGTAATTAGCATTATTTTTCCGTAAGAATAACCTTTTTTACGGAGTGATTTGGCAAGTTCTTTTTGTTCTAATTTTCCGAAATATCCCATACCTAATTGTACAATATCGTACCACTGTTATCCAGGTGATGCCTTTATGTTACTAATCTAATGGCAATTGGCAGATTTAGTGAAACTAGCATTAATGGCCTCGGATTCAGAGCAAAACCATTGGTCTCCCAGATCGAGCTCGACAAAAACATTGCTGTAATTGCCACAACCGGGATAAAAATAAGTTTTTTTGCCTTCACGATTGTTGCCTTTGATATTACAGTTAGAATTATTGGGATTTTTATCCTGAAAACAAAGAGGGCTATATATACCGACTTTGTCTATCTTGGCTTGAGTAAAAGCTGATTTTAGATTCTCGGACTCGGAAGAAACGGTTGATGTGAAGCGAGCCCAACCGGCAGTTATAATTTGCTGATTGACCAATTTATTATCCAGATACACTAGGGCTAGTAACCGACCAAAATGATCGTTCAATTGACCTTCGAGACGAACTTTTTTACCCAAAATTAATTTTTCCAAAAAATCTTTTGACTGTTGACCGCCACAGAGATTAATTTCAGGAGCGTTGACGCTCATCAGCCGTACCTGTCTGCCGGCAGGCAGGCTTCCTGGATCATTGATAACAATAGTATCACCGTCAATAACCCGAGAAACTGTAAATAATTTGGGAGAATTGTTGTCCTTGGTTATAAAGAATAAAGTGAATATAATATTGATAATTATCGATATTGTCAGAATTATGCGAGTCATAGATATTAGTTTTCTTTAGTATTTTATTTTATCAACAATAGTTTGGCGAATGGGACAGATTTAACCAATTTTGACCGGTTGTTATAAACAGTGGGAGGATTACAATAAACAAGCTATGAAAAACGTGTATTTTTTCTCCAAACAATTTACAGAGGGCAAAGCCGATATGAAATATATTTTAGGCGGTAAAGGGGCAAACTTGGCGGAAATGACGACTATCGGAATCCCGGTACCCCCCGGATTTACTATCTCAACCGAAGTGTGTAAATATTTTTACGATAATGATGAGAAGTATCCAAAAACTTTAAAAACTGACATGGATGGATATTTGGCCAAACTGGAAGAGTTTACCGGCAAAAAGTTTGGTGATCCAACCAATCCACTATTATTATCAGTACGTTCGGGTGCGGCGTC
>JAYRQZ010000044.1:0-14646 GCA_041910355.1 Candidatus Woesebacteria bacterium
ACAGACAAAATAGAACGGTGGAGCGTTAGTGCTTTAGAGCGATGGATTGAACAGGAAATTGTTGCCGGATGAATTTTAGCTAAAAAAAGAGCGTCGTTGGCATAAATATTACCTATACCGGCAAAATAATGCTGATCAAGAAGAACTTGCTTAACCGGACGGCAAGACTTTTGAAGTTGGGAATATAAATAATTTGGTGTAAATCGAGAATCAAAGATATCAGCTCCGAGAGTGGATTGGGCTTCGGCTAGCTCATCTTTGGTAAGGAGCTTAATCCAACCGAATTTGCGTTGATCGTTGAAAAACAATTTTTTGCCATTGTTGAATGTAATAATGATTCTGGTTGAGTTGTCGGGATACTGGCTGAATTTGGTGGGGTGGCCGAGCATAAAATCATCAAAAATTAATTGACCGGTCATTTTAAGATGAACCAGTAGAATTAATTTGTTGGAAAGATGGATGGAAAGCTGTTTGCCAATACGGGAAAAACCGGTAATTTTATTACCGATAACCGAGGAACGAGCACCGATAAAAGATTTAGAGGTAAGAATCTCTAAGTCGGTAATAGTTAAACCATTTAATTTGGCTTCTAAAATAAGTTTGACAACTTCGACTTCGGGTAATTCAGGCATAAAACTGGTATTAAGTATTAAGTATTACGTAGCAAGTATAGAACATTAGTTAACCAAATCTTCAAGAGAGATGGCAGAAACGGATTGATTTTTGGCTAAATGCTGGAGAGCGACGGACATATCTTCAAGCCCGTACCAAATTTCGGTAAAGGAATTGAGAAATGATTGAGTTTGATTGACATAACCAACAATAAGAATTATGTCTGAAATTTGACTTGTGCCAGCAACCACCAAATATATTTGGTAAACCAAAAAGATGGCGTAAAAGATAACGGCGGTGTTTTGGAGAGCAAACCATTCAACAAAAGTCCAGTCGGTTAACCGTTTGAAATGACGAGTAAACGTGGCCTGTTCGAGATCGACATCGTTGTTTTCCTGAAGTTTGGCATAATAAGTTTCAGTTTTGGTATTTTGAAAATCCCGAAGCGCTTTGTAACGTTGGGTAGCATAATAATTAATCAAACTATACACAATAATGTAGGTAATTATTAGTACAAACGACCTTAAATCAACCAAATAAAGAGCTACAGGAATAAACAAAATTGAGACCGCGCTGTCGATACCGGGTTGTTTAAAAATGGTTAATGTTTTGACGGCGGCTTCGGCAAAGTTACGAATTGCCTGAATCGAAGCATGACGATCTTCTTTAGAGACAGGTTTAAAATCAATTAAAAAAAAGTTGTGAACATCAAAACCAATATTGCTGATTAGATAATCCAGCTTGGTGGTGGAACGAAGACGAAGTAGATTGTCGACAAGACGGACAATGACAATTAGCAACAAGTAATAAAGCAAAATACTGATTTCCGATTTAGATTCGATTAATCTGATTAAATGAGAAAACTGATAAATGCTGACAAGAGGCAAGACGGCAGAAATTAGGCGGATAATGAGCCAAAATAAAAACTCCCCTTTTTGGGTAACATGTTGAAAAACAAAATTAATTGATTTGATTGTCTGACTAACCACAATTAATTATTGATTAAAACCAGTAATTAGTAAATAGTAATTGGTAAAATAGGGATTAGTAATTAGTAATTGGTAAATAGTAATTAGTAAAAAAATATATATATGGAAAACAATAAGATTTACGATACAGTTATCATCGGTTCAGGACCGGCGGGGTTGACAGCAGCAATTTACAACATCAGGGCGGACTTAAAAACGGTTGTAATTGCCGGAAATCAACCGGGAGGACAGTTGACAATTACCACAACAGTAGATAATTGGCCAGGATTCCCAAACGGTACCGGCGGAGTAAAACTGATGATGGATATGCAGGAACAAGTGAAAAATCTAGGCGGAGAAATAAGAAGCGGTCTGGTGACCGCAATTTCCAAACAAACTTCAAATTCAACTAACCAAATTACAAACGGATTCGAAGTAAAGCTTGCCGACGGGAACAGTTTTCAGACAAAAGCAGTAATAGTGGCGACGGGGGCGGGAGCGAAATGGCTTGATTTACCAAAAGAAAAGGAACTAATTGGACATGGGATATCGGGATGCGCAACTTGCGATGGAATGTTTTTCCGAGACAAGTTGGTGGCGGTGGTCGGTGGTGGGGACGTAGCTTGTGAAGATGCAGAGTTTTTGACTAAATTTGCTAAAAAGGTATATATGATTCACCGGAGAGATCAATTAAGGGCACAAGTGCCACAACAAAAATTAGTATTGAATAACCCAAAAATTGAGATGATGTGGAATAGTGAAGTAGTTTCGATAAACGAGCAAGGAGCAACGAGCAACGAAAAATTAGAAAATATAATAATTAAAAATAATAAGACAGGAGAAGAAAAGATAATGCCAATAGATGGATTGTTTGTGGCTATTGGCAGAATACCGGCAACTGATTTTGTCAAAGATTTGGTGGATCTGAAAGAAACAGGTCAAATTGTGGTGGGGAATAATCAGAGATATTTGTCGATGACGTCGGTGACAGGAATATTCGCTGCCGGAGATTGCGTGGATGATATTTACCGACAGGCAATAGTGGCAGCAGGTAGTGGGTGCAAGGCCGGATTAGACGCTGAGAGATGGATCAAAGAAAATTACTAATTAAAAATTACGAATTACGAATTGAAAAAAATTCGAAAAATAACAAATTTCCAATATCTAATTTCAAATTAGAGGTAACCTTTATAGACTTATAATACTTGACTATGGGAATTTTTGTGATATACTATCCTTACACTTATCAACCTGTACTTAGGTATTAACATCTAATGTTATGGGAAGATGAGGTTCTTTAACAACTAACTCGAAGAAGACAACTAACGGAACGCTACGAGCCAAAAATTAGTTTTTTGGTTGATAGCGTTTCGTAAGTTGAAACAATTTTAAAAAAGAAAGGAGCTGGGCCGTTGATAATATCGCGATGGAAAATTTTATATCTGAATTAAATTTTGGACACATATGTGTCCCCCTTTTCCCCCGCGGTCGACTTATCACATTTAGCGTATTTTTATCAATCGTTTCCCTGCTACCGCGGCTTTTCGCCGGGACTTGGTCCAGGCACGCGCGCCGGGTGGCACCTGCAGGAAACGTGTAGATGGAGGCTCTGAATGCTGACATCCCACAAATGGGGCCGGATTTTATATCCACCCTAACGCTCGGGCCCATGCCCTTATGTTACTCGCGGATGCGCTTGTTGACGACAAAAGGTCTATGAGACCGACCGTTTCTTGCCACCGGGCTTCGCTAGGCATTTTATGCCAGCCGGCCGCCCGTGGCTCCTGATCTGAAACGGTCAATACTCACCTGCGCCCAGGAGGCCAACCATGTTATTCGTTCCACAGTAACACTCTGCACCTTTGCAGACACCATTGGGCGCCACCCAGCCATGGCTAAGCACACGGAAGCCCCGGGGGCAAGTGGGGCTTCCCGTGTGTGAGTATTTTTGTTTTTGGTTTTTCTTCGAGTTAGTTGTAGTTTTTTTACCCTAACACTAAAGCCTTGATTTTGCGGATAAACACATCTTTACCAAACTTTTTAGCCTGATTGATACAATCTGCCGGATTTATCTTCAATTTTGATAGTTTATTAATGGCGTTGACACAAGAATCAGAGGTTAAATCATTGAATAAAACACCAGTTTTGCCATCAACAACAGTCTCTCTGATTCCCCCACTATTAAATCCAACCACCGGGCAACCATAACTTTGGGCTTCGACGGCGACAATACCAAAATCTTCGTTGTCGGAACAGAAAAGATAAGCTTTGGCTTGGGAATAAAGCTGTTTTTTCTGTTCCTGAGTAATTTCACCTAAAAATTCTATAGTCGGGCCAGCGATTGCTTTCAGTTCAGCTTCACAACCTGCCAGATCGCGGCCGAAAATTTTGAGAGGTAATTTTAATTGATTACAAGCTTTAATAGCAATATCGTAGCGTTTGGCGCGGGCCAAACGACCGCCGGTAAGGTAATAATCTGATTTATGATTTATGAGATATGATTTATGAATAACTGTGGGTAAATCGACGGGGGGATTGATAATAATTGAGTCACGACGATAAAATTTTTTAATACGGGTAGCAGTAGTGGCGGAATTGGCAGTGAATTGGTCGACATTTTGGGCAAAAGTAAAATCAAATAGGCGATAAAAATGCAAAACAATTTGCAAAGGAATATTGACTAAACGATAAAAAAAGGAATCGAGCGACCGAGCGGTGACTAAGCCATATAGATAACGAGGCGGAGTATGACAGTAGCAAATTAGCTTAGCAGATTTTTTATTTAACGAATTGGGGAAAAAAGCGCCGGTGGCAGAAGTGATGATTATGTCATATTCGGCAAAGTTAAAAGATTTAAACGCCAAAGGTGACAAAAAACGAAAAGGACTCAATAGTTTGGCGGCAAAAGGAATAAAACCAAGAAAACTTTGGTGTATCCGACCATGCCATTTTGATTCCAAACGGGCACGATGAGGACCAAAATAGCTTGGGGCGTAAACAGTAGTAAAAATATCAGCGTTGGGAAAAATGTCGGATAAAGTTTCTAAAACCGATTCGGCGCCACCGTAGTCTTTGAGATAGTCGTGAACCAGAGCGATTTTCATAATGATTTATGATTTATGAAATATGATTTATGTATAAAATTAGAACAATGAAGGCTGATTTGATTGTACCTTAGATTTTGGTTTGAGGTTGTAACGACGGTGAAGACGGGCACGAAGAGATTTGAAATTGTATTGGGTAAACAAAGTATCTAAGCCGTTATAAATATCTTGATTAAGTTTGGCGGAACGAAGAGTAAATTTTAGAGGAATGTTTGATATAAGCGTGGCTAATTTGAGACTAAGATAGGCATTATCTCTATCTTTGGTTAGTTTTTCCCGAATTGAATCTTTGATTTCGTCCAAATGATTGTAGATATTATCTAGATTTTGATATTTGGTTAAAAGGTCAACGGCAGCGACAGGGCCGATACCGGCAACACCAGGATAGTTGTCGGACATATCCCCCATTAAAGCTTTGAGGTCAATAACCTGATCAGGATTAACACCCAACTTGTCCTTGACTTCAGACGGACCAAAAAGTTTGGTTTCGGATAAACCCCGAACAGGAACAAAAAGAGAGACTTGATCTGACACTAGTTGCATTAGATCTTTATCGCCGGTAATTACCGTAATTTGGGAAATAATTTTTTTATGATTTATTTTTTTTCGAAGAGATTTGGCAACAATAGTGCCGATTAAATCGTCGGCCTCATAACCGCCAACAGCAAAATACTTAATATTGGCAGTGTTAAGCGTTTGAGGAATTAATGGCAGTTGAGAAATGAGGGGAAATTCGGGAGGTTTTCGTTTGGAACGATAGGCAACAAATTCAGACTGACGAAAAGTAGGACCAGGAGAATCAAGGCAGACAATTAAATAATCCGGCTTGAGAGTATCGATAGCTGACAAAAGCATGGAATAAAAGCCGTAAATGGCATTGACCGGCTGACCATCGACAGATAGAGGTGGAATGGAATGATAGGCCCGGTGAGCAATAGCGTGACCATCGACGACGACTAAGTGAGACATAATGCAAGAAAATCTCTAATTTCTAATGTCAAATTTCTAAATAAAAAACAAAGACAAAGAATTATAACTCAAAGATAAAGATTAACTGATAAAATTGAATAATGGAACAGCATCCGATCCCGCAACAGATTAACAGCTATGAATTTAAGCTGGTTGGGGATATGACCTTAAAACAATTTTTGAAAGCAGCAGTGGGGGTGGTACTGGCGTTTGTAATTAATTCCTCAAACCTTATCTTTTTTTTGAAATATCCGCTGGTGTTAATATGCGGTGGCGGCGGATTATTGTTGGCGTTTGTACCGTTTCAGGACCGACCATTGGAAAATTGGATAATGGCGTTTATAAAAGCAATTTATTCACCAACAATCTATACTTATAAAAAATCAACTGATGACAGGTGGGAATATTTAGGTAAAGGCGGCGGAAAAACAATCGACAAAGAAGATGAGGATGCAGATACAGCACCAACAAAAGATGTTAATCGGGTTCAAGAATTCATTGAATCTTTACCGCAGGTAAACCTAGAAGACAAAGAAATTAAATATAAAGAAGAAGCAAAAAAACCGATTACAGTAAATCAAACAATGGTAGATGTAACGTCAAAAGAAGTACCGGCAGTTGATATAACAGACAAAACAACAATAGCCGAGGACTGGCGAAATCAAACAAATAATTTGAACTTAAAATCAGAAAAATTGTCGGCAACAGCAAAGGTTGTTTTTGGTGAAATTCCAATGCCCGACAAGCCTGACATTCCCAATTTGGTAGTGGGAATGGTGACAGATGCGGTGGGTAAAATTGTTGAAGGGGCAATTGTGGAAATACAGGACGAAAAAGGTAATCCTAGCCGGGTTCTTAAAACTAACCAATTGGGACAATTTAGAACAACAACACCACTGGCTAACGGCAAATATTTGGTAATAACCGAAAAAGAAGATTATAATTTTGATCGGGTAGGGATTGATTTGCTGGGAAATTTAGTTGATCCGATAAAGATTCAGGCAGTTGCCTAACAAAAGAGACAACAAAACCCAATTAATAGTTTATTATTAAAGTAGTCTATGGCAATTGATCCAATGAAAATCGCAATCAGAGGCAGTACCCAAGAACATCTGCCAATCGAAGATATTGTTGACGGACTAGTGCTACTTAAAGACGGATCATGCGCATCGGTACTACAGATATCATCAGTTAATTTTGATTTATTGTCAGAAAGAGAGCAAGGAGCGTTGGTTTTCGCTTATGGCGGAATACTTAATTCATTAAATTTTCCGGTACAGATCGTAGTTTATTCGAGTACAAAAGATGTGACTTTTTATTTAAATAATCTGCAAAAAGCCGAACAGGAGCAAAATAATCCACTGCTTAAAGAAAGAATTGCCCACTACCGAAAATTTATAGCTGAAACAGTAAAGAAAAACGATGTATTGTCAAAATCTTTTTATGTAGTAATACCTTTTTCGATACTGGAATTGGGAATTAAGAGCATGCCATCACAAATGGTCGGCATACCGAGTGTTGGTAAAAAAGCATCAAAAGGGTTACCTTTCCCCAAGGAATATATTTTAGAAAAAGCTAAAGCTTCGCTTGAACCTAAAAAAGATCATATGAGCCGACTTTTTTCCAGATTAGGCTTGGAAATAAAAACATTGTCAAACAAAGAATTAATTGAATTGTTTTATAGAATATACAACGAAGAAACGGCAGCAAATCAAAAAATACAATCAATTAATTATGATTCGCCAATGGTGACAACAAAATTATTAAAAAGTAATTAGTAAACAGTAATCAGTAAAAATTAATAAAATAAATAAAATGGGCTTGTTTAATTTTAATAAAAAAAATAAAACTGCTGCAACAGGAAGTGTTCCGGTTGCTTCAACATCACCTGAGCAACAAACAAACAAAAAAGGATTGGATCGGAATTTTGCCGAAGGAATGGTGTCAACCAAAGATATAATTGCTCCATCGGCATTAGAAGTAGACACCGATTTTATCAAAATCGGAAATAAATATTACCGAACCGTATTTACCGTTATTAACAGACGGTTTGTAGAAATTAACTGGTTGTCATCGTTAATCAATTTTGATGCGTCGTTGGCAGTGTCGATGTATATTTATCCATCTGACGGAAAAGAAATTTTGGATGATTTGCGTCGAAAAATTACGGAAATGGAGGCAGAATTATCAACAGATATTCAAAGGGGTAGAATTGTCAACCCAGCAACACAGGCAAAATTGGAAGATGCGCTTAATCTGCAAGCTGATTTGGTTAAGGGTGAAGAAAGATTTTTTCAAATGGGATTGTATGTAACCATAAACGCCGATACCAAAGACGATCTTGACAGAATAACTAAAAATTTGGAAGCGGGCATGGGAGCGCTGATGGTGTTGACAAAAAAAACCACATTCATGGCTGAAGACGGATTTATTTCAACACTACCACTGTGTCAGGACAGATTGAATATTACCCGAAATATGGATACTACATCGCTCGCGACGACATTTCCGTTTGTATCATCCGATTTGTCGGATGATAAAGGAATAATGTTTGGGATAAATGAACACAACGGATCGTTAGTGATTTTCGACCGATTTTCAATGCCAAACTACAACTCGGTGGTATTTGCTACAGCCGGTGCCGGAAAATCATACTTGATAAAACTAGAAGCGTTGAGGTCGCTAATGCTGGGAACTGAAATTATTGTAATTGATCCGGAAAACGAATACAAAGATTTGTGCGAAGCCAGTGGCGGACAGTATATTGCTTTCGGATACGGCGAGGTATCCAAAATTAATCCGTTTGATTTGTCGCTGGTAAACGAAGAAGGTGAAAACGCCCTAAACTCGAAAGTTTTAACTATACATAAATTGCTAAAAATAATGATGGGCGAAATGGATCCGGTTGAAGAATCGATTTTGGATAGAGCAGTGGTTGATGCTTACAAAATGAAAGGAATAACACCGGACCCGGAAACCCAAGAAAGAGAAGCACCACTGATTGAGGATTTGTATAAATCGTTAGTAGGAATGGAAGATCCAAAGGCGGCAGGATTGGCAGCAAGATTGGAAAAATATATCAAGGGTTCGTTTGCGGGAATATTTAATCAAAAAACAACAGTTAATCTCCATAGTCCATTTGTAGTTTTCGGTATAAAAAATCTCGAAGACAGTTTGAGACCAGTAGCAATGCACATAATTCTGGATTACATTTGGACGGTAGTTAAAAAAGAACTTAAGAGAAGAATATTGGTAGTTGATGAGGCTTGGTATCTGATGCAATACGACGATTCGGCGGCGTTTTTGAGAGGAATTGTAAAAAGAGGTCGAAAATATTATTTGGGAACAACAACAATTACCCAGGACGTTGACGATTTTTTACAGACACCTTATGGACGAGAAATTGTGACTAATAGTTCAATTCAAATTTTACTAAAACAACATAGTGCAGCAATTGACCAAGTGGGAGAAGTGTTTTATTTATCTGAAGGAGAAAAACAATTATTACTATCTGCCGATAAGGGGGAAGGAATATTTTTTGCCGGACAAAATCACGTAGCAATTAGAGTAGTGGCATCGGAAGATGAACATAAATTAATAACATCAAATCCGGAAGAAGTGATGAAAATGAAACAACAGGCAAAATTACTTCAACAACCAAAAGAGCCAGAAAAAACACCAATTAAACTACCGGAAATACCGGAACCAATTAAAACAGAAGACACACCCAAACCTGCCACGATTAATGAACCTGAACCAAAAATTACATCACCAACCGTAGATGCAGCCACATTACCGGAGGTAAATAAACCGGTAGTTGAAGAAAAAGTGGTAGAAAACCAAACTACAAAAGATAAAGTGATGTTTGAGACAGTGGTGGCAGAAGCTAATCCGACAATATCTAACGAACTAACACCAGAAGAAGTATTGAAAAAGAGAATTGAAAGTATGGAGAAAGAAGAAAGAAAAAAAGTTGAAGAACATATAAAAAAGACCGAAGAAGAAACTAAAAAAGTTGAGGAGGAGAAAAAGAAAATGTCTGGTACGCTGGGTAATTTTGGAAGTTTACCAAAATATCAGGATTTGTTTGTTAATAAACCTAAACTACCACCATTGCCTCCTTTACCTAAATTCAATCCACCAAATTCAACCACTACTGATATTAATAAGTCAATATCGCAGCCAGCAACACAGGCAAAATTTGAACTTCCAAAAACGGAAGTGGTTAAATCGACACCAACAAATTCCGGAGGCAACAAACCGTTGTTTGTTAATCAAGTAAAAGAAGTAAACATACCCCAGCCGCCACAGTTAGCTAAAAAACCAACACCGGTGTTTGAAGATAAAAATCCAATAAACCAAATTCCAAGTAATCCAAACAAATCTCAAATACCAAATACCAATAACCAAACCACTGACACAGCAAAACCAGATGATAAAACAAAAATGGATTACGACAAATTGTTTGGTAACGGAATTGTTTAATCGGCTATAATCTAATTAATGCCATCCAACAAAAAAGGGGTAATTTTATTAAAAGAGGAAATTGTTTCGCAACTAACTAAACTATCCCGAAATAATGAGGTGTTGGTAGCCGGTACCGATTTATACCAACAATGCCGACAGATATTTTCTAATAATGGAATTTTAGATAAATTTGATCCATACAGTCCAGAAAATTTGGCGAAAATTCTTAGTGACACTACTGACGTTGAGGAAGAAGATCAGAATAAAAGTGAAACAGCAGAACAAACAGAAGTAGCTGAATTAGAATCAAGAGCGCTTAATTCATCTGAACTAAAAATTTTGCTTGACGAATATGATAAGCATAAATCACTTAAAGATGCAGAAAAAATTGCCACAGAAATTCAAAAAAATCCACTGCTGAAAAGATTTAAACCAGATGATATCTGGAAAGTAATTAAACGAAAAATTGAACTTGAAGCAGAAATAGCAACTTCGGTTAGTGATAAAAAAAGCGCCGATTTAATTTCTGACCAAATATTAATTACTGAATCCAAATTAGAAGAATTGGGCGGTGAGGATAGGACTGATAGACCGAAAGATCAAGAAATAACAGTACTGGCAAAAAAAATCGTTGAAGTTTCCCAAAAAGGAATTGAAGAAAATCGGGAGACCGGAACTAAAAAAGCAATCGCCGCCGAAAAAGAAGCAGAAAGTACAAAACCGAATTACGAAGTAACAGCCGAAAATATTTTGATAGTTGATGGCGAAGTGGTGTTGGCAAACAACCGAAACAAAACTATAAAAATGCTCGACGAAATGAAAATCGTCGACCCGAAGATCAGGGCGGAAGCAGTAAGGATTGTGGCTGATATTACGGCTGAAAGTGTAGTTGGTGAGCAAATTGATACAGCAACAGAATATATCACTTCCGAAATTGTAAATGCTGTGTCCTACGGCAAAGAAGATTTTAAACTTAAGGAAGAGCAGATAGTTGAAATTGGAAAGGTAATACACAAAAGATTAGAGACAAAAATACTTGAATCACCATTAAGTGATTTGGGTGACCATCAAGTGATAACAAAAGATGATGGTAAAGTAAAAACGGTTGAAACCGGACCAACATTGGTTGAAGAAATAGAAAAAATAATCGGAAAACCAATAGCCGGTGAAACATTATCAAAAACTAATGTGGTAATCAAAACCGGCGACGAAGTGGCGGTGGCTATTGCGACTCAAAACAGCAACCCAGAAACCGGACTGAAAACTGATAACAAAGGGAACGTTAAGATAACAACTAATGATGTCGGCGTAGTTGATTTATACCGGGCAGTAAAATTAGAAGACGAAGTGTTTGAGAGAATGGCAGTTGGTGGAGAATCGACTGAAAAAGCCAGAGAGGCGGCCAGGTTTGTAAGGGAACTAAATTTCCCAACAGGTGAAACATCAACAACAATCACTCAAATACAAGCTGACAGAGTGATGAGGTCAAACGGATTTGACGGAGGTGATAATGAAACACGAATTGAAGAAGCAAGAATAATAAAAAATCTAATCAAAAGTCCGGTTAAGATTAGCCAAAACGTAGAAAAAATATTGAATTTAAGCAATAAACTTAACGGAGTAAAAGGATTTGACAAGTTAAACAAAATAGCAACTGTATTAAAAAATGAGCCACGATTAATTCAAAGCCTAGAATTTGTAAGAGGAATAGTAAGATTTCAGGATAAGCTAAGACAAATTACCGGAGTGTTTACAAATCCAATCGGCAATGTTCTGAAAATTCCGGCGATACAAAATTTCGCTGTTCGAATAGCTACCAGATTAGGGGTGGGAGAAATGGCGACCCATATAGCCAGTTTTGGTTTACAACAAGGAATAAAAAGTATTGCCGGAGAAATGTTTTTGAAAGGTTCGGTTGGCGCGGTTGTTAAGCAGATTGGAGGAAAAATAGTCACTCAGATAGCAACAAAAATTGCAGCAACCACCGCCGTTAACGCAACTGTAGGTTTAATCGGTGGAGCAACCGGACCAGTAGGGTGGGCGGTAACTGCTGTAATCTTTGTGGCACAAATTGCCTGGAAAGCAGTTAAGAAAATTTATTCAAAAATTGAAGGTGTACTTAAAAGCCTAAATATTGACACCAGCGGTACTAAAAAATTTCTTCAGGAAAATTTCGGTAAAATACCCGGGGGATTAATGGATCTAGGAATGAAAGCAGCGATGCTGCTATTGGCAATACCAATATTAATTGGTGGTGCAATAGCCGGAGCAATGATTTTGGTGACTATTATTATTCCGATTGCTTTTGGTAGTTTGTTGGCAATGCAAGGCGGGTTATTACATCAAATATCGAGTTTGGTAGCACCAAGAGAGAGTGTAACCGGTTATTGTATTAAGGTTGGCGAATCGGCCAATAATCCCACCGGTGATATAAACTGTAACAAAAACGCACCGGAACCTAGCGGAATATCGGTAAACAAAGAAAATTTTATTAAGGTAGCAGAAATGTGGCGGGCCGGAGGTGGGATAAACGCAGCGTTATGTTTTAATGACGTGGTGGCCAGAGCAAAAGCGGCCGGAATAAATCCGGAATACGCACTTTGGGCATGGTTACATGAATCGGGTGCAAGTAACTACGGTGGGTTTTCATATCCAATTAAGGATTTTGGGATTAATTGGCAACCAACTAATGATTTTAATAGTCAAATAACAACTTTTTTGACATTGGATCCAGCATCAGCCTGCATCGGTGATCCGAGGATTGGCGGTGATTATTGGTTGGCGTTTGCAACTAATTATTTGACCGGACAATGTGATCCAGATTTTGTTGATGCACAAGGTGGTACCGGAAGAAAATATTTGGAGGAAATGCAAGCTACTTGGGGATGGATCAGTTCATCACCAATGCCAGACAATATTCATAGCGGAAGTGGTGGGAGTGGTAACGGAGGTTCATCACCAAAACTAAATAAAGTAACTGGCTCAGATGGTGCAATATATGTCTGTGAAATGATATCAGCTGTACCAGGCGAATCAACACTAGATTCTCCCCTACCAACACTGGATCCCAACATACAAATACCTGAAGGCTGCCCACAAGGTAGGCCGGTAAGCGGCGGTTATATATCACAAGGACCAAGAGCAAAAGGTTGCTCTCACGCCAATATGGATAATGCAGTAGATTTTGCGGTAGGGGCGGGAACACCAATCAGAGCAACTCATGACGGGGTTGCCAGAGTTGGTTCCGATTCAATATATGGTAATTATGTTGATATTGTGGGTAAATGCAACGGAGTAACATTTACTACCAGATATGCCCATATGCCCAACGGAGGAGTAAGAGTAAGCAGTAATACCAAAGTTACCAGAGGTCAGGTAATCGGAGTAGTCGATAATACCGGTAGTTCAACCGGAAATCATCTGCATTATGATTTTAGAAATGTAAATAAAAGTAGCATTCCGGATATATCAGATACTTTAGGTGGATTGTCACACAGTTTAACCGGTTGTTGTAATGCAGAAAACGGAATAATGTGTAATTAAAAATATATAATAATAATTAATGAAAAACAGTAAATTTTATTTAATTATCGGAATATTAATGGCAATATTGTTGATATTGGTTTTGTGGCCAAGTAAAAAAAAGGAAACAGAAGTAGTAGTAAAAAATATCAGCATCAGTGAACCACAACCAGAGTTTTTTTTGGATAGTCCGCAAATGATAGATTGGCTCAATCTGACGGAAAAACAATTTCCATCAGTGTCGATATTGTCAACAGAAAGATATTTGATACCGGAATTACTTAAAAACAAAATCCCTGAATATATTAAAGGAAAACCGATGACCAGTGATGAATATTTCAATTATGACGATAACCGATCAGAATTTGAGTTCAGCAAAAATATTACCAGTAAAAAACAAATACAAAGAGGTGGTTGGAGTCCGGACCAAATCAAAGACCGATTTATTGAAACTTTTTCTCAAATAAATGAAACTAATTTGGAAGTAAAAGCAGATAAAACCAGTAATAAAATATTTTTATATCCGTGGTGGATAAATACGACTAAAGAAGTACCGGATGTAATTGAGATTTCAGCTAGCTTTTTTTATAAAAATCTACCGATCCGGTTGTATAACGGTTTTATGATAAACGCCGATTATTTTACCAGTGGAGACTTAGTAAAAATGAAGGTTGCTTACCCATTTGAAAAAGTTGTTAAAACGGTTGAAGAACCGGTAATTGATCTGTCAAGTTTAAAAAATAGAAATATAGATTATTTTAAAATTTGGAAAATCGAAGGCAATAGTGATTATGAATTAAGCGGTGAACAAGAAAAAATTAACCGGGTAATAGTTGATTCATATGATCTTGGTTACATTTACGATGTTAAAAGCAAGGTGGTATGGCCTTATTATTTTATTGAAGGCAAAAGTAATTTGAGCACCGGAGAAGTTAAAGTTACACTTATTACTTCGGCTGTTAAATAATATGGAAAAATATAAAGTATTTATATTTTTAATTTTA
>JAYRQZ010000045.1:0-3438 GCA_041910355.1 Candidatus Woesebacteria bacterium
CCCCATTCACGATAGATCACAGTGTCGCCAACTTTGCAGGGTGATTCTTTTTTTACACCATAATCAGTAACATAAACCTCGCCAACTGACAAAACAGTACCTTGTTGAGGTTTGTCTTCGTGAGACTCGGGTAAAACAATTCCGGACGCGGTAACTTTATCTTTTTTCTGCGGTTTGACTAATACATAACCAGAGACGGGTTGAATATTTGATTTAGACATATGAAAATTTAATAATTAATCGGGTTAAGTAGTGTAGCAGATTAGCAATCAAATGCTACGACTGATAATATTATATTCAAGAAGTGTTAGTGGTCAAGGGGTAAAATAACAATGTGAAATTAATTAAAACAAAATTAAATGGTTTGGATTTTTGGTACCGAAGTGACGACAAATATGTCGGTCAACGGATTGCTTTGGGGAAATACGAAGAATATGAAACAAAATTACTTTTACGTCAACTTAGGTCAAATGATATTGTTGTCGACGTGGGAGCAAATATCGGCTACTACACTTTATTGATGGCCCAAAAAGTAAATAAAGTTGTCGCGATTGAACCGGATAAAGAAAATTTCAAAATACTTAATAAAAATATCAAAGTAAATAATTTAAAAAATGTAGAAGTAATAAATGCGGCAGTAGGAAACAAACAAACAAAAATAAAGTATTATCAAAGCGAAGAAAATTTTGGTGACGGTAGAGTTTATAGAACTATTATTCCCAGAACTTCTTATTCGGTAACATCGTATCGACTGGATGATGTTTTAAAAAATGAGCCAAATATAAGTCTAATAAAAATTGATACCCAGGGTTGGGAACCGGCAGTAATTGAAGGGGCAAAAAAAATTATCGAAAAAGATAAACCAATAATTTTTTTGGAATATTGGCCGGAAGGTTATCGCAATGCAGGTTTGGATGGCAGAAAAATGCTTAACTATTTACACAAGGAATATAAAAACATTTGGCAGATTGATAATTATATAAATGTATATAAGAGGGTGGTAACAAAAGTTGGGGTGGATAAAAAAACTGGTTATATAGATTTGTGGGTAACTGACAATAATATTAGATACCAAAAGATTGATCAAATCAGAAACATTAAAATTAAAAAAATAATTAAAAAAACGATTGGCTTATAATGGGTTATGGCAAAAATAACAAAAATTAACGCAAGAGAAATATTAGCAAGCGGCGGGGCTCCAAGCCTTGAAGTATCAGTAGAATTAGATACCGGAATATTCGGAGAAGCGTCAATAAGTTATGGGGCATCAGCAGGCAGTAAAGAAGCAACAGTACTGTTAGACAACGATTCAAATCGGTATTTTGGCAAAGGAATGCAACGGGCGGTGACCAATATATCCGATAAAATCGCACCAATGTTAATCGGAATCGATACTGCTGACCAAAGGTTAATTGACGAAAAAATGATTCAACTTGACGGAACAGAAAACAAGTCAAACTTAGGTGGTAATACAATTTTGGCAATATCGATGGCAATAGCCAGAGCTCAAGCCAATGATGAAAAATTACCGTTATATCAATATTTGAAAAAATGTTTTGGATTAAATGACGAAATCACAAAATTACCAAAACCAATGGTAGTAATGATTGAAGGTGGCAAACATGCAGACAGATCTACTGATTTACAGGAATATTGTGTTAGCGCAAAAGGCGAGAGAAAAGCAAAAGAAAATGTCCGGATGATGATGGAAATTTATGAGAGTTTAAGAAAAATATTAAAAGAGCAAGGATTGTCGACTAATGTTGGCAACGAAGGTGCGTTTGCTCCCAACGGTTTATCTACAAACGAAGATCCGTTAAATTATTTGACGGATGCAATACAGGAAGCGGGTTATACACCGGGGACTGATGTTGGATTTTCAATTGATGCAGCTGCAAGTGAATTTTTTAATGACGGAAAATATAATTTAAAAGTAGAAAATAAACAATTAACAACTGACGAATTGATTGAATATTATAGTTTGTGGATAGATAAATATCCTTTTGTCTCGTGGGAAGATATGTTGGACGAAAATGATTGGGAAGGTTGGGTTAAATTAACTCAAAAAATAAGCGGAAAATTCCCCTTGATTGCCGATGATCTGACAGTAACCAATACCAAATTATGGCAAAAAGCAATTGATACTAAGGCAGCAACAGCAATTTTAGTAAAGCTTAATCAAGCGGGAACTTTAACTGAAAGTATTGATTGTTGTCTGCTGGCCAAAAAATATGGATTGTGGACAATCCCCTCTCATCGAGGTGGCGGAGAAACTAATGATACATTTATGGTAGATTTGGCGGTAGCGGTTGGAAGTGAGTATATAAAAGTCGGACCAACCAGAGGTGAACGGGTGTGTAAATATAACCGGCTAATGAGGATTGAGGACGAATTGGGAATTTAAATTATATACTCAAAATACCGATCGTAGGGAATAGTCCAGTCAACCACATCAGAGATTTTGGCGTTTTCCATAATTTTCCGGAATAAACGAATAGAGTTGCCATGGGCTGATATGGCAATACCAATATTTTGATTATGATAGGTTGATTTTAAATAATTAATAAAACTTTTTATCCTTATTTCAACATCGGCAAAAGATTCGCCGTGAGGCGGTTGATCGGCCCAACCGCGATGCCATTTGTCAAAACGGTCAACCCCATGAATATCAATAATTTCAGCGTGTTTAAAACCAGACAGATCACCATAAGACCGCTCGATTATTCGATCATCTGTTATTACCTGTTTGCATTCGGGATGAAATTTTAGTACTTCTTTTAAAGTATCGATAGACCGGGATAAACGTGACTGATAAGCAACATCGATTTTTTTGTCTTTGAGCATATTACCCAAGTCTTTGGCTTGCTTTAACCCAAGTGAAGTTAATTTTGAATCGAGCCAGCCGGTGAACATTTTGTCGCGATTATAATTGGTTTGACCGTGACGGAAAAGATAAATTGTTGCCATAGAATAGTGTACCAATTTTATTGATGTACAATTTAAATTAATTCATATTTTTTCTATCAACTGTTTTGTGATTTGTTGTCTGAATAATATTTAATTGCAGAAGCTAACATTTGCTTACCGTGATTACCCCAATCAAGATATAGATCTATTTCCAATGGATCAATAAATATTATTTCATCAATGGAACCATCTTCGGGATCAACTTTACGTTCTAATTTTCTATCTAAAAGACAAAAAACACAAAGTTGATAAAAATACTCTTGATTAGATATTTCGGAGCGTTTGATTTTGAATGCTCCTAGTAAATAAATATTTTTCGGCACAATGTTTACCTCTTCACCCATTTCTCTTATTAATGTTTCCTGATAATTCTCCCCTATTTCAGGACCACCACCTTGGAATCTCCATCTGCCGTATTCGTTTTGAATTAATACATAACCTCGCTCATCAAAGCATATTGAGTGAACTAAA
>JAYRQZ010000046.1:0-5899 GCA_041910355.1 Candidatus Woesebacteria bacterium
TAAACCTGAGCCTAATTGAGAGGCTAATTTATTGAAATAATCGTTTCTAATAACGGAATTGTTTATTTTTACCAAAAAGGGGAGAACCATATTAAGGATTTCTTTTTTGCCTTTAATAGTATTGGCATCGAAATTATTAAAATCTGTAGAGATAATAAAATCCCAGACCGGAATTGGTGAGGATAATTGGGAACGGAAAAAATCCGGATCACTATGGATAGCTTCATCGGGGTCTTTATATTTGCCATCAAACGATAATACTTTGATATCAAACTCAAGATTGTCGGCTAATTCGATACTCTTTTTGGCAGCGGCTGAACCGGCAAAATCGGCATCAAGACCGAGAATTAGAGTTTCGGCATAACGGCGCAACAATTGCAATTGATCGATAGTGAAGGCAGTGCCCTTGATGGCAACAATATTGTTGATACCGGCTTGATAAGGAGAAATCATATCAAACTCGCCCTCAACCACGATAACTGAATTTAATTTTTTGATCGATTCTTTGGCTAGATTAAGGCCATATAGCATTTGGCTTTTGTGATAAATATCGGTTTCTGGAGAATTGATGTATTTGGCTGTTTCGGATTTGGTAAGCCCAGGTAAAGCCCGTCCGGAAAAGCCCAAAATCCGGTCGCGATAATCGGTTAGGGGGAAAATTAGACGGCCCTGAAAACGGTCATACATTTGAACGGATTGATAATGGCTGGTGCCAAAAGTACCGGTAGCAATAAGCTCGCTTCGGGTAAAACCTTTTTGAGTCAGAAATTTGACGATAAGTTGAGGATTTTGAGGAGCAAAGCCTAAGTGAAAAAGTTTGATGGTGTTGCTACTGATGCCACGTTTAGTTAAATAATTGAGAGCATCGGAACCCAGAGGGTGAGAGTTTAAAATATAGTGATAAAATTTGGCAGCTTGATGATTAAGATCGATTAGACGTTTGCGAACTGATTCGGCCCGGGAGAGAGTGGGGTCTTTTTTTAAAACAACTCCGGCAATGGCGGCTAATTCTTCCAGAGCTTCCTTAAAATCGATATGTTCGTACTCCTGTAAAAAACTGAAAATATCACCGGCTTTGCCACAACCGAAACACTTGTAAATTTGCAGTTCTTGGGAAACAGTAAATGATGGCGTTTTTTCGGAGTGAAAAGGACAGTTGGTAAGCCAATGACGGCCCCGTTTTTTTAACGGAAGATAACGGCTGATGGTGTCAACTATATCCAACTTTTTTTTGATTTCTTCGACAGAATTATCCACTGGCTTATTATACAGTTAACATATAACACATATATCTGTTAACCAATATCTAATACAGAATAAAAAAATAATTTAATTTATTTTCGGTGAATGACCACTTTGATATGACGGGGAGTGACCAACATAAGAATTAACACTATAAAAATATTGACGATTGCCAGGGCGGCAAAAACATGACGGTTGCCTACTAAATCGGCAACGATACCGGCAAAGATTGGTCCGATAATATAGCCGATATTGAAACAAAAATCGACTAAACTAGTGATTTCTTTTTCATAAGTATGAGACTCGGAAATATAATCGGCATATGCTCCGTCAATTGCCGGCCAGGCAATTGAACCGAGAAGTGATGATAAAAAGACTAAAATAATAATAATTAACGGATTAGTTATTAGAGTAATCGGTAATAACAATAAACTGCCCAGCAGAAAAGAAATATAAGCGGTTCTTTTTTTACCAAAACGATTGGTAATCGGATTAACAAACCAGTTAACTATCAAAACCGGCAGGGTATAAGCCGCCATAAACAGACCACCAAAATCGGGAAAATGGGGATAAGATTCAGAGAATATCGGGCCAATGGTCCAAAAAACCGCATCAAAAACATAAAGGGTAACAGTGAACAGTAAAACCGGAAATAGGATAAATGCAATTTTTTTTAGAAGATAAAATTCATGAAAAAAATTGTAATGGTGATAGTGGGAATGGGAATCGTTTGATGTAGTACTTTGAGAAAATGAAAATTGAACCAAAAGGAGATAAAAAATAATTGCGACCAAAACGAAAGAAAGTGCTAGTGAAAATGGGAAAAAATCGATGGTTTCAGCGACAATTAATCCGGCGATGATAGGTGAAATAAGATAGCCTAAACTTTTTAAAACACCTAAAATACCAAAACTTTTGCAATGTTCAGCTGCATTTGACTGTCGACTGACAAAATCAAAAGTGGCATATAAATTCAGATCACCGTATAAGCCCCAGATGGCCATAGAAATCATAAATAAGGGAATTGTTGAACTAGACCAAACAAATAACGGATAAACGAAACACAAACCAAAACATATTAAAAATAGTCGACGATAATTGGTATTGGTTAAAAATTTGGCCAAAAAGAAATCAAAAATGGCACCAAAAACGTTTGAAGAACCAATAATTAATCCCATTTGTGAACGGGAATAACCAAGTCCGGTAATTTTGATAGGTAAAATGTAGGCAATAAGTCCGTCAAACAGAGCATAAAAAAACAGCATTATGCCGGCAGTGGTCAATAGCCGAGATTGAGGGCTAAAGGCAGTAACTTTGAGTAAACCGCGAAGCATATTTAGCTAATAAATATACCTAAGCTTAGGCTAATGATAATTAACAGAATAAAAAACTGAATGTTAAAATTGTGACTTATTTTTAGACGAATAAGACAAATAATAATCGCTGAAACAAAAATGGTGATATGGCCAGTTAGAGAAATAATTGTAATTAAAGATACGTTTCCAAGTAGTAGTGCAAAAAACGGAAAAACTAACGGCAAATAATCGGATATGGTACGGGTTAATTTGAGATCCCGATAAAATAATTCTCTAAGTACTATTAAAAATCCCAAAGAAGCTCTGGCAGTAACCAACATACCAAAAACAGCAATGATTCTGGAAATTAAGGGATATGTCAAAAACAGACCGGAAACTGAATTAATTGATAAATTTGTACCGCTTATCAATATAACCGAAATAATATATAAAAAATAACTAACAACTGCTAGCAATAATCCGGTAAAAACAGCACCGGATAAATGATGTTTGTGAGCGGTGGGACCGTTGCCCAATATTTCCCCGACTTCAGGAATAATAGTAAAACTGCTTAGAGCAAATAAGGTAGCACCAAAAAAAGAAAAAGATAATGGTTGATTAATAATGTATGAAGTATGATTTATGAATGGAAACGAATATATGAATAAAATAATTGGAACAAATAACATAAAAAACGGTATTAAAAGCATTATATTATGATTGAGATGATCCCGGAAAATAAAAATTGAAAATAAAATTATTAAATAAAACAAAAGACCAGCATTTAAATTTAATGATGGGAAAAGAAGGATAAAAAATTGGGAAAATAGTTTGATATAAGCGGTAATGGCGCCAAAAGATAATAAAAGTAGGTTTATCACCGCCAGTAAATGAAATCTTTTACCAAGATAAATTTTGGCATAACCGGCTAATTGATGATCGCCTTTGGTGTGGGAAATAATATCAACATAAAATTGGTTGAGAGCAGCGACAACTAAAGCTAAAAATAGTAAAAACAGGCTGGCAAAAAGAAAATTTGATTGATGGAACAGATATGGCAAAACAAAAATTCCCGATCCGATAGTACCCATAAACTGAAGGAAAACAGCTGAAAGAAAAGGTGATTTCATGTCTTAATACCTAATTTGGATGTAAATTTCAATTTGTATTTTGATTTTTGGTAAATATAACCGATAAGTTGATTAATCGCCCAAGTACCTAAAATCAAAATAATAAAGTACCAAACCCCAACGATGGTTATTTCGGGAAATTTATCTTTGGACAAATAGCCAATTATTCCGGATAATACGCCGATGGTGGTAATTAAACGGAGAGAGTTGATGCTGTTGTTGGTGGTTTGATTTTTGACTTCAACTACCACCTGGATTGCCTGATCGATATAGTCTTGAGTCATTTTCCAGATTTCCTGAATATAAGAATGGGTGTCGGAGAGTGTTTCGAATTTGTACTGAAAAATTGATAATAAATCTTTTTCAATATCTAATTTATGAGCCAGAGAGGAGCGGGTGTGAACGTAGGCGCCCATTTGATTGATCCGGCTTTTAATTAAACTAATAGTTTTTTGATAAGAATCGAGACGGCTACGGATACTTTCGACATCGCTGCCAACAATAACCCCCTTTTCTTTGATATCGGATATTTCTTCCCAAATGTCGCGATGAATATCGAGATATTTTTGAAGTTGATCTTTGAACTCACGGAAAAATATTTGCATCTCGATAAGTTCCCGGGGGTGGAACGAATTGGGTGAAGTAAAAATAATTATATAATTGGGGGTTTTGTAAACGGATAGATTTTTGGATACGATTTGACTATAAACATCACCAAAATTGTATTCCTTTAAAACGGTTGCTGGTTTGGATGAAACGGTAGTTATGACTGTCGGATGAGTAGTTTTAATATTGGCTAATATTTTGGGAGTAGGGGCACCCAGAGAAAAGATATAAGAAAGAGCTGGATTGATATAAAGATCGAAATATCGGCTTAATCTGTCTTGAGCAGATTTGATATCGGTTGATTTTAACTCCAAAATATAAAGACCGTCTTCATAATAACGGACTTCAATACCGTGACGAGTGGTGGCAACAACATATTCGAGATCGCCGGCTTGGCGGATAACGGAAACGAATTCGAAATTTTGATGAAAGTGACGGAGTTTGTCAGGAGAAAGAGGCAAGTTTGAATGACCAAGAGCAAAAAGATCGTAAATTTCGCTTAAATGAAGAGTGGTGCGCTGATACCAACCACCGTAGGTAACGGTAAAGAGTAATGGTTTTGAAGGCATTAATTAAGATTAGCAGAAATTTAAGAAATTTTAGTGGTCGCGATTGACAATGAAATCGATGGCTGTTTCCAGTTGAGTTCGATAAGGTTCGATATTTATAAATGGCATTTTTTCTAATAGTATTTTTCGGGATTGACTGGCGAATTTAACGGCCAATTTACGGGCTGATTGAATAGTATGATATTTTTTCATTAATTTGACGATATAATTGACTTCGGATTTGGTTTTTTGGTCGCGAGATTTACTTAAAATATGAGTAATCTCTGACAATTCGGATTTGGTGGCTTGATTTATTAAATGCGATAAAGGAATGGTTCTTTTACCTTCATAAATATCATTAAATGATTGTTTTTTTAAACCGGAAAAATCAGAAGTGAGATCAAGAACATCATCAATTATCTGAAAAGCACGACCTAAATATCTTCCAAAGTTATAGATGGTATTCAATTCATTTTCAGAAGCTCCGGCAACAATCGCTCCTAAACGCATTGGGCCTGATATGGTGTAATAACAGGTCTTACTTTCGAGAATCAAAAAGACATCTTCATCAGTAATGTTGACTAAATTGTCCTGATTCCATTTGATGTCAATTGTCTGCCCAAAGGTGGTCCTGTTAAGAAGAAAGCAAAACTCATCAATAATTTTGGGATTATGAGTATCAATAACAGCTTTCCACATAATAACGTGGAGAGCATCACCGGCATTGAGTGCCAGAGCCGGGCTATACATTCTTTGAAGAGCCGGTAAACCACGTCGTTGTTCTGACTCATCTTCAATATCGTCATGAATTAGAATCCACTCTTCGGAAAGTTGCATCGCAGCAGCCGGAAGTAAAGCGTTTTTTGAGGAAACTCCCATTGATAAGGCGGTGGACATTAATAAAGTTGGTCTCAAATATTTGCCAAACCGAAGTGGATATTCAGAGATAAGTTTTTTTTGAAACTCAACAAGATTTTGATATTTAGGATCGATTTGACAATATTCCGGGAAATGAAGCGAGTGGTTTATATAATCGATAACTAAAGGAGACACTAGATTGCGATAGTGTTTTAAGATA
>JAYRQZ010000047.1:0-7560 GCA_041910355.1 Candidatus Woesebacteria bacterium
AATATTTCTGTTTCTTTGGCTTTGGCTTCAAGTTCTAATTTTTTTGCATTTTGGAGAGCCAAGTCAGTTAATCTGATGGTTTCAGCTGATGGCGGAGTAACTTGGGTTGGTTTGGTGGATTTAACTGTTTTTTTAGGATTGAATACAACCCGATTATTATCGGAATTAACCGTTTGATCCGCTACTTTTTCGATAGACGGTTGGGTAATTTTTGATACTGAACTGCTTTTATCGGTTTTGGACGAAAAAATATCTCTGAACTTAGACAAAAATGTATTAAACATAGTACTCCTTAATACCCGGACTAATTTGACCAAAAAATTACCAGGAAAACAAAATACAGCTTGAAACTGAAGATAATGTTATATGGGTCAAAATATTAGAGTCAGGTAAATATATAATATTAAATTTTAAGTATAGACGTAGTATTTTATCCAATTATAAGGAGTTCGTCAATTGTATTTTTTATGTCATTTAAGGTAAATCCTTGTCTGATTAAAGCTGAATAAATTTTGGTTTTAACATTATAATCAGATAAATTTAGATTAAGATATTTTTTACGGAGTATATTTTTAATTTTGTCAATATCATCGACAACGGATATATTCTGGGGAATATAATTAACACCAAAATATTTAAGACGATTAATTAACTGTAACCGGGACATTTTGGGATGACGTTTTATATAATATTGGGCAAAATGATCCGGATTTAGTAAATTTTTTTCGTTTAATTGATTAATTATATTACTGATTAAAATGGATGGATTAACATTTGAGGAATATTGGTATTTTTTTTGTAATCTTTGACTTTTAATTTTTAATTTTGGGCTTAAAACTTTTTCGGTTTTGGGAGACATGGCAATTTGTCTTAAAGCGTATTCTTTTAACAGATAACTAAATGACAATTGCTGGATTTGTTCATTTAAATTATCAGTAATTTCTGTATCTTTTGATAAATTGAGTCGAATTAAATCATCTACAAACAATGGTAATATTTTTGAGTTTGAAAATTTTAACCAAACAAGATTATTGTTTGAAGAAGGTTTAATTGACAACAGAACCATAACTAATCTGATATTGTTTTATTATTTTGAATATCAACATCTTTTAATTTTTCCCAAATATCTTTGGTTAACTTATCGGCTAATTTTGGATTTTCTTTAAGATAATTTTTGGCACCTTCACGACCCTGAATATTCTGGTCAAATAATTTAAAAAACGCACCTGACTTGGTAATGATACCGTGAGTTACAGCGGTATCAACTAAGCTACCATAAACCGAAATACCCTCTGAATTTAAAATATCAAACTCGGTTTCTTTAAATGGCGGTGCGACTTTGTTTTTAATTATTCTGGCACGATGTTGTGAGCCAACCGGATCGCCGGTTGGTGTTTTTATATTGGCAATTTTACGAACATCAATTCTAACAGAAGCGTAAAACTTAAGGGCTAGACCTCCGGGAGTTGTTTCCGGATTGCCAAACATAATACCGATTTTTTGACGGATTTGATTGGTAAATATGACAACTGCTTTTGATTTGGAAATAGCACCAGTGAGTTTTCGAAGTGCTTGAGACATTAATCTGGCTTGGACACCCATCATTGAATCCCCCATTTCACCTTCAATTTCAGCTTTTGGGACCAATGCGGCGACCGAATCAACGACAATTACATCAACAGCATTGCTTCTGACTAATGTTTCTACAATTTCAAGCGCCTGTTCACCATTATCCGGCTGAGAAATTAGCAGATTATCCAGATCAACACCGATAGTTCGGGCACGGTATGGATCTAAGGCATGTTCGGCGTCAATAAAGGCGGCTGTACCGCCAATTTTTTGAGCTTCTTTGATAACGTGAAGACAAAGTGTAGTTTTACCTGATGCTTCCGGCCCAAAAATTTCGGTTATCCGACCTCGGGGTAATCCACCCACCCCCAAAGAAATATCTAGGGGTAAACAACCGGTAGGGATAACTTCAATTTTCATGTCAGCTTGTTTATCGCCCATTTTCATAATTGCACCTTCACCGTAGGACTTGGTGATTTGTTCCATCGCTAACCTGACGGCTTCAAGCTTTTTATCTTGTATATTTACATTTTTTTTAATATCGGACATTTTTTTGGCTAGTGGTTTCCTTCCCATAAGTTATTAATAAAATAAATAATATAAACATTTTAGTAATATCAGCCGAGACTATATCAAGTCAAGGTATCAAAACCGAAGAAAAGCCGAAGTTATATAAATATTTGTCGGGAATACTGGATTCGAACCAGCAACCTCACGCACCCCATGCGTGCGCGCTAGCCAATTGCGCCAATCCCCGTGTTAATGGCTAATAGTAGCACATAAATTAGCAACCTGTCCGGTGTACACCGGACCGCGCTAGCCAATTATATGCGCTCCGACGTAAAGTCGGAGTCCGATTGTAAACATCGGACCAATCCCCGCCTACGCTAAAGCTTCGACTGGTTAACCTGTCTAAGGCTTACAGTAGTGATAGTATTATATCCTAAATATACTAATTATTTAATTTTGTTTGAGGTATAATAAACCTCGTGAGCATTGATTATCAGATAAAAAAAGACGCCACAAGTCTTGAAGATAAAATTAAAAGAAAAAGACAAAGAAAGATTGTTCAATCAATTGAAGAATCGTTACGGATATTGGTAATGGAACGAATTAAAGGCAGAATGGGAGATTGTTAAATTTGGATTAAGTGTAAGATAATAAGAGCAGAATTATTGAAAGCATTAATACATAGACTCCAAAGAACCACAATTTGTTACTAAGTAATATTTTTTTGAGAACGATAAGAGCAAAAACACCGACTATAAAAGTTACTCCAAAAGACAATAAATTGGAGGTTGTAAAAATATTTTGAGTTGAGAGATCTTTTAGTGATAATATGAGTGCACCAATTGACGCCGGGATAAATAAACTAAAGGAAAAATTGAACGCCTCAACTGAAGTTAATCCAACTAATAATCCGGTAAAAATGGTAGCACCGGACCGGGACACAGCCGGTAAAATTGCTAACGCCTGAAACAAACCGATGATAAAAGCATTTTTATAATTTAATTTTGCAGATTTAGTTGGAAGATACTTAGTGATTAGTAAAAATATGGCAGTTATCAGAAAAAATAACGGTAATAATTTTATATCGGCAAATATCAAATCAAAGCGATCTTTGAATAAAAATCCAACAACAACTGCCGGAATAGATCCGACAAGAATATAAGGAATATTTTTTTTAAAATAACCGACTTGATGTCGAAAAAAGAAAATAACTGAAAGTAAGGTGGCAGTATTAAGAAAAATATCGAAAGTTAATGACGGAGTGAGTTTAAATAAATGCTGAAATAAATTTAAATGGCCAGAAGAAGAAACGGGTAAAAATTCAGTTACTCCCTGAACGACAGCTAAGATGATTGCCTGGACTAAAGACATTAAATAGTTTAACGCTTTGGTGACTGTTTTTGACGTCTAGCTTTACCACCGGTACCGACCATTCTTCTTTGTCTAACCCGGGAGTCAACAGTTAACAATCCGGCTGCACGTAATAATGGCCGCATTGTATCGTCAAGCTTTTTTAAAGCCCGGGATAATGCCAGTACCAGAGCATCGATCTGACCACTTTTACCGCCACCAATTATTTTTGCCTGATAGTAATACTTACCAGTAGTATTGGTAACATCAAAGGGCCGGTTAAATATAATTTGACTATTTGTACCAGGGAAATAAAGATCGGTATTTTTGCCATTAACCGTAGAAGTGGATTTACCACTATATAACTTTACGGTAGCGATAGCTGACCGGCGTCGGCCAACAGCATATGTATATGTAGTTTTAGGGTTTGATTTTGTCATTGTAGGGGTGAGTGTGATCAATAAATATTTTTAAACGGGTCATTCGACGATCGCGAAGTTTATTTTTGGGTAACATACCCATAACACTGTGATAAATAACCTGACGAGAATCTTTTTCCATAAGTTGACTCAAAGATGATTCCCGTAGATGGCCAGCGTAACCGGTGTGATGATAATATATTTTTTGTTTAAGTTTCTTGCCAGTGACGACTATTTTGTCAGAATTAATGGCAATAACATAATCCCCAGCGTCGCGATTGGGAGAATAATCCGGCTTATCTTTTCCCATCAGGATTTTTGCAATAACAACACTTACCCGACCCAGTGTTTTGCCATCGAGATCAATTAGATGCCATTTCCGATCGATGTTGTTACCTTTAGTGATTGTGGTTTTCAGTTTCATAATTATTTTTCCTTAGAAAGGGTTGATTTTTTTGGTTTTTTAACAGCCGAAATATTCTTTTTATCGGTTGATACTTTTTTATCTGTATTTTCGACTTTATCTATTTTAAGTGTATACGGTTTGACAAAAGCAAAATTGACTATTAAGGCATCGTCGCCTTGTCGGAATTTTATTTTTGAAATTTTTGTAAAATTTGAAGTTTGATTACCAAAAATAGATTTAAAAGTTTGATAAACGTTTTTTACAAAATTACGATTTTGAAAATAGCGGTGCAATTCTCTTTGAGCAGTTAGTTGATCCTTGGTAATTATCCAATTGGCCAACTTCTCGACTAGACGAACCGTTGCTTTTGCTTTGGCTTCGGTGGTATTGATTGATCCGTGGGTAAACAATGATCTAGCTAAGGACCTGAACAAAGCCTGGCGTTCGTGAGTATTTCTGCTTAATTTTCGACCGGACTTACGATGATTCATAATTTTATTTCCAACTGAAATTCTTTTCTTTTAGCCAAGAATCAATAACCTTTAATGATTTTTCACCGACATTTTTTGATTTACTGACTTCCAATCGGCCAGCTTTAACCAAATGATCGATTGTGAGATAACCAGCCTTTTTTAAGGCATTAGTAACTCTTAATGGTAGCTCGATTTCTTCAATAGAAATATCAAGACCAGATGACATTGGATTTGAGGCAATGGTGACAACTTCTTCATCGAATTCCTTGGGATCAACAATTTGAGACAAAGTATTGATCATATCTTTGGCAGCCATTTTTAAAGCAGTCAAAGGTTCGATAGAGCCGTCAGTCCATATTTCCATTATTAATTTGTCGTAATTTGATTTTTTACCAAGACGAGTAGGCTCTATTTGATAATTAGCTTTAAGGACTGGGGTAAAGGTAGCGTCTAATATAATTTCACCAACCAAATCAGATTTTAACTCTTTGGCTAAAGTGTAACCGATTCCCCTCTCGACTGTTAATGTTATTTTGAGACTGGTTTTAGCATCAGTAATGTTAGCGATTACCTGATCTGGATTGGCCACTTTACAGAGATCGTTATCAGCGATATCACCGGCAGTAACGATACCCGATCCTTTTTTATTAAGTTCCAATGTAATTGGTTCGTCTTTGTTGTAAATAAATTTTATTTTTTTTAGATTTAATGATATATCAACCAAATCTTCCTTAACGCCGGGAATGGTAGTAAACAAATGATTAACACCGTCGACTTTTATCCGGGTTATAGCGGCACCGGGAATAGTTATGAGCAAAATTCTTCTAAGACTATTGCCGATGGTATGTCCAAAGCCACCGATTAGTGGTGATAACTCAAACTTACCGTAAGTAGGAGTTGATTTAATTTGATTAATATGAAATTTGCTGGTGTCTACCATAATTCTCCTTTTATCTAGAATAATATTCAATAATTAAATTTATATCGATATCCTGATTAAAATCATCCTTGGTAGGTTGATTTACAATTGATACCGAGGTTTTAGTTTTATTTAGATCGAGCCAGTTTGGCGCTTTGAAATCCTTATCTATTAATCGAAGTGAGTCTTTGATTGAATCATTAACCGACTTGTCGAGAGTTATAACATCGTTTTTTTTGACAGTATAAGATGATACAGACATTGATTTACCGTTGACTAATATGTGCCCATGACTAATTAATTGTTTGGAATGAGACCGGGATAAAGATAAACCGGAAATATAGACAACGTTATCAAGCCTTCTTTCTAGCAACATTAGCAGGTTTTCACCAACTAAACCCTTTAATTTTTTAGCTTTTAGATATAAATTTTTGAATTGAGTTTCCTGAACTCCATAAATCCGCTTGGCTTTTTGTTTTGCCCGTAACTGAATACCGTAGTCAGTGGGTTTTTTAACTCGTTTTAATCCATGCATTCCCGGAGGGACGGCGCCTTTCTTTTCAATCGGACATTTGGATGAAAAACAACGGGCACCTTTTAGATAGAGTTTGGTGCCTTCTGCGCGACAAAGTCGACATTTTGAATCTAGGGTTATTCTTGACATATATTTATTAAACTCTTCTGGCTTTTGGTGGTCTGGGACCGTTGTGGGGAATGGGGGTAATGTCGGAAATTAATTCGACATCGTATTCTCTTTTGGTTCGAAGAAATCGGAGTGTTGCATCACGACCAACCCCAGGGCCTTTTAAATAAACATCTAACTTTTTGATACCATATTTTTTGGCTTCTTCTAAAACCCGCTCAATGGCGGTAGATGCAGCATAAGGAGTTGATTTCCGGGCACCTTTGAAACCACAATGACCAGACGAAGACCAGGCCAAAGTATTACCTTTAGCATCTGTAATCGAAACAATGGTATTGTTAAAACTAGATTTGACATAAAGTCGACCTTCAGCAAGGTTTTTAAAAACCTTTTTTTTAACAACTTTATTAGTGGTGGGTTTGGCGGTAGTTTTTTCCATATTTATTTATTGGTAGCAATGGAGGCAGCTTTTTGGGATGTTTCGATTTTTGCCCATGCTTCTTTGGTTAATGATCCGACCGTCTTTTTCTTACCTTTACGGGTGCGTGAATTTGATTTGGTCCGTTGACCACGAACGGGTAAACCAACAATATGTCGAATCCCCCGATAACATTTAATAGCTTTTAACCGGTCGATATTTTCACGAATTTCTTTTTTTAGATCGCCCTCAACTGTAAAATTTTCCAGTGCTTTCATTAAATTACTGATATCATCACGGCTTAAATCCTTTATTCTGGTATCTAAATTTATTTTAGCCATTTTGGCTAATTTGATGACCGTAACCGGTCCGATGCCGTAAAATCGGGTCAAGCCGACTTCTGAGCGCATATTATCTGGTATTTCAACTCCGGAGATTCTCATAGATTAGCCCTGTTTTTGGGTATGTTTTTTGGTAGAACAAATAATACGCCGTACCCCTTTGCGGATTACGACTTTACAATTTTTACAACGACGTTTGATGCTGGATTTGACTTTCATACTAAAGACTTGGATATTGTAACCTAAATAGGCGCTAATATCAAAGACCAAATTTAACTTAACCGCGGTAGACAATTCTACCCTTTTCTCCTTCTGGTGATAAGACCAGAGAGACATTGTCTCCAGCCATACAACGAATATGATTCATTCGGAGTTTGCCGGCTAAATGACAGATAATTTCTTTACCTGTCTCTTCCAGCTTAACCCGAAATAATTGATTGGGCAGAACTTCGGTAACTATACCACGAACGGTTGGTTCTTTCATTTGGATTTAATTAATAATTTTTTTAATT
>JAYRQZ010000048.1:0-4174 GCA_041910355.1 Candidatus Woesebacteria bacterium
ATCTATCCATTCTTCCTGTTTTCTCATACCCCTAGCTACAAATAAAATATCGGTGTTTGTACTAAAATCAAAATCTTCTGACCTATATCCTGCCACAGTTAACTTTGGATATTTGTTTTTAAAAAAATTAGCTGTTTTTTCAGCTCTATTGCCCCAGCCACCAAAAAAATATACTGTTTTACCCATCTCTTCCGCCACAGCACACATTTTATTCATCAAATCAGCCCCGGTTACAACTTTATCTCTGTGTTTACCCATCAAAATCTCCATTCCTACCACCAATCCTTTTAACAATCTTTTTATTATTTTTATACTTAATACCTTATACTTAATACTTAATACTTCTCTTGCCCACACCAAACCAACCCCATCGACCACATTCATATCTGTCTTTTTCAAAATTGCCTTAAAATCAGCATTCTTTGACGCTTCTATTATAAATTCTGGATTTACCGTTGCAATCCAATAATTTTTAATATTCGTATCCAAAACCTTTCTGATCAAATTTAGCACTTCTCCCTCTCCTCTGCCAAATAGTGAAATACTCCACATTTGCCAATTACTTCCACTATTTTTAACTATGCTTCCATTCGATTTTTTGGTCATTGTTCCTCCAATTTTACCAAAAAAATGACTAAAACGTTTTTTTAACATTTATTTTCATCTAATAATATTTTATTATTAATAAAATTTACAGATTTTCGGTTTAACAAACACTATATAACAAATATCATACAAGATAATTCAAATAACTATATCACCCCTTAAAAAACCCAAATTATATAAGACAAACAAATAGAAATACAAAATTTTAATAATTCACTATTAGAATAAATATTTTATACATCAAAAATAGCTACGAATATTATATAGTCAAAGCTAAGCTATCATAATCTTCTCCAATCTCTAACCTAAACGACTATAAGTTTAATTTATTATTAGAATTTACTAATTTGAAATTTGTAATTATTTATAATACAGGTCTTATTTATCAACTATATCACCTGATCGCCCGCCAATATATATCCAGATTTTCCAGTGCCAATCCGGTCCCTTTGATAACACAAAATTGTGGTTCCGGCGCCACGTGAGCCGATACTCCAATCTCTCTGGTTACTAAAGTATTAAAGTTCCGTAACTGAGATGTTCCACCTGACAACACAATTCCCCGATCGACAATATCAGCTACCAACTCGGGCGGAGTTGATTCTAAAGTATCCCGGATAACAGTAATCATGCTAACAAGCATTGGCCTAATGGCTTCGTAAACCTGATCCGAATCAATAGCCAGAGTTTTTGGTAAACCATAGACCGAATCGCGACCGTTTATTTCCATTGTTTCCGGACGTTTTAGTTTTATCGCACTTCCCAGTTTTATTTTAATCATTTCGGCAGTTTGTTCGCCGATAATCAAATTGTTATTTTTCCTCAAAAACTCCATAATTGTTTTATCCAATTTGGAACCGCCAATTCTGACTGTTTTGTGAGTTACCACTCCTCCCAAACTAATTACCGCTGCTTCTGCCGCTCCACCACCAATATCAACAATCATGTTACCAAACGGTTCTGATACTGGTATCTTGGCACCAATAGCCGCTGCTAATGGTTCATCAATTAGATATGCTTTCCGGGCACCGGCTGATAAAGTTGCATCCATTACCGCTCTTTGTTCTACTTGAGTTACACCTGCCGGTACACAAACCATTACTTCGGGCCCAATAAACCACGCTCTTCCCATAACTTGCTTTAAAAAATACTTAATCATTGCTTCGGTTACTTCATAATCGGAAATTACTCCTTCCTCCATCGGACGAATTACTTCAATATATTCCGGAGTTTTTCCCAACATTTTTTTGGCTTCTTCTCCCACCGCCAATACCTTCCGGTCATCAATCCCTACCGCCACCACCGTCGGTTCATTCAAAACGATGCCCACTTCTGCTTCCCAAACCACGCTATTCGCCGTACCAAGATCTATACCTAATTTTTTAAATAATTTCATTTCTTCATTTTACCCTACTACCGCCAACCTTCGGACAATCAAAATCTGGTCGTTAAATAATACTTCGTAAGGTAAATCACTTGGTATCTGGTACTTATTGTTATGCGGACATACCACCACAATCGACCCCTTATCTGTTCGGTATGTCAAATTCTGCCAAATTAGTGGCCATTTATCTGGTGTTTCAACCGCATATTCCGCTCCGATAACTGTTATTAGACCAAATTTTTCATCATCGCTGGCTAAATATTTTTCCAAAGTTTCCGAAACCCATACTATTCCATCCTTATTATCCCTGTCACTATTATAAGATTTATCTACCAAAATTACTTTTGATATTACCAATCTTTTAGCCAAATCTAATTCAGCCACCGCTTCTCCCGCCGCTAATCCTAACATTGGCCCTTTGATATTAATATTTAAATCACCTAAAATACCAGCAATTGTTACCGCTGTATCCCCATCGTTTACCACATCCTGACTATCTAAAGCTTCCGCAAACCAGTTTCTTGCCATAAATCTATTTTATCAACTACTACTTACTTTTTACCTACTACTTTTTTAGCTATAATATATCAATGCCTCATCGTTCTGAAAGAAGAAGTTTAATTATAGTTCTGTCAGTTTTTTTGTTTGTTATTCTCGGCACTTACTTGGTTACTCTTTTTGCCCGAGGTTACCGCCCCAATTTCCAAACTCAAACCGGGTTAACTCTTAAAGCTACCGGCTTATTGTCCGCCACCTCTAAACCCAAAGGTGCTTCTGTCTATATCAATGACCGTTTAATCACTGCTACCGACGATACTATCAACCTCCCCCCCGACCAATATCAATTAAAAATTGTTAAAGACGGCTATATCTCCTGGCAAAAAACCATTCAAATTAAAAAAGAAATTGTCTATCAAACCGATGCCCAACTTTTTCGTTCTGCTCCCGATCTTAGCCCAGTTACTTTAAGCGGTGCTATTAACCCGGTTATTAGTCCTGATTATAATAAAATCATTTATTCGGTAGCTTCGGCTTCAGCAGCACTAGACAATGGCCTGTACATAATTGAACTCATCAATAATCCACTATCTCTTAGCAAAAACACACCCCGTCAGATTGCTCAAAACATATCCGGTTTTGACTGGTCTAAAGCTAATTTTGTTTTTTCACCCAATTCAAGGCAGGTATTAGCTACTTTTAAAAACCAAAATACCAATTACTTAATCAATTTAGATACACCCATCAATCTTCGCACCTTACCTGAAGTTACTGCCAAATTGTCAATTATCCAAAATGAATGGCAAATCCAAGAGAACGAAATGGTTCAAATTAAACTAGAGCGCCTGCCCAAAGATCTTCGTACAATCGTTGCTACCAGTTCAGCCAATTTGATCTCTTTTTCTTCAGCTGATGATAAAGTCCTCTATCTAGCCAATCAGGATTACACCTTACCACAGGAGTTACTTACTCCTCCTCCAGCTCAAAGTACCCAAACCCAACACCGTTCAATTTTAAAAAATCATTATTATGTTTATGATCTCAAAGACGATACTAATTTTCTTATTGGCGAAGCCAATTCCCAGTTCAGACCTTTTTGGTTACCCTACTCCACTAATTTAGTTTATACCGAAAATCAATCCATCAAAGCTATGGATTACGATGCCACCAATAAAGTAACTCTGTTTACCGGCATCATCAATACTAATCAGGTTTTTCCTTGGACCGATGGTACCAAAATCATTACACTCACTTCTGCCTATTCCGGCGCCACCGAAAATCTTTACGCTATCACTGTTAGATAAGACCAAAATTAAATTTTTTCTAGCGTTGGTGTTTGACCAATAATATATAATCCATCAACTTCAAATATTGCCCAATACAGAGAATTATCTTTATAACCCGATTCCTCGAAAAGCCGAAAAGCCTTATCGATATCACCCATTGCTTCCATATCAGTCCACCACTCACCTCGATCTCTCATATAATCAAAAGAGGGGTGAGCAACAATTTTTTCATCATGTTTAATTTCATGCCTAAGAACCTGCGAAGGCATTTGACCTCCATATGGGTACCACATTGGATTTTCAGGATTGAAACGGCTATCATTTTCCCACACTTCTATTTCACTTTCATATTCCACTCTTCCGGGATACTCTGTTGGTTCCGGTTCACCATTTTCCGTAC
>JAYRQZ010000049.1:0-3498 GCA_041910355.1 Candidatus Woesebacteria bacterium
ACACCATCATTGTACTGCTTTAATGCTGATGGTTCTGTTGATACAACTTTTGGGAATGGTGGTCGAGCAGTACATAGATTTACCGGAAATTCGGCTGGATCATTCTATGGAATAAAAGTGCTGGACGATAGCAGAATTTTAGTTACGGGCGTTAGTTCTACTATCCACGGATTTGGAGCAATGCAATTTCTATCAGACGGTCAACTTGATACAACTTTTGGAACTGGCGGAATTGCCAGGATAAATTACAGTATTGGTGGTCATTCTGTTGCCAGTCTTTTTCTTCCTGATAATTCTATTCTTATGGCCACAGTAGATATATCTCCGACTAATATAGTATTAGCAAGAATGGATAGTTTCGGGAATCCATATCCAAATTTTGGAAACAACGGTATTGTTGAGACAGGTATTGTAGGGAAATACAATTTTTCCGGGGGCGAAACTCTTCTACTAACAGAAGACAATAAAATATTATTATCGGCAACTACACCTAATTCAAGTCCAACTAAGTTTTCAGTATTCAGATTTTTTCTTGATGGTTCTCTAGATTCGACATTCGGAACTGGCGGTAGAACAGATATTGCCTTTTCATCTAGTGATGTATGCTATGATATGAAACTTGATAATAATGGAAAAATTTTATTAGTTGGAAGTAAGGGCGGCGGTTATACCGATGCCGGATTGATCAGGTTAAATTCTGATGGCACACCCGATACCACTTTTGCACCTGAAGGAAAATTTTCTACTGATCTTTCTATTGGTAATGGATCAAATTATCTGAGAAGTTGTCTTTCATTAACCAATGGAGATATACTTGCTGCCGGTTATGACCCGACCAGCAATAGTGGTGATTATGTTGTAGTAAAATTAACTCAAAATCCTACAGGAGTTGAATACCAAAATTCAATTCAACCAAATGATTTTGTTCTATATCAGAATTATCCCAATCCATTTAACCCAACAACTAAGATTAGTTATTCAATACCAGAGAGAAGTAATGTAATATTAAAAGTTTATGATGTACTGGGGAGAGAAGTTGCAACTCTTGTAAATGAGTTTAGATCAGCCGGAAAACATGAGATCAATTTTAATGCCTCACACTTATCATCAGGAGTGTATTTCTATACTTTGCTTGCCAATGAATTTACAGAGACAAGGAAATTCATTCTAATGAAATAGTCTCGTGCGTTCTGACTTTTTAACAAAAGATAATAATATAATACAATAAAAGAGGAGACGATAAAAATGAAAAGCTATCCAGGTGAATTCTTGATCGCAACTGTATTTTTATTATTAATTACTTACACCCAAACAATAGCACAAAGTCCCTGGATTCCCGATCCAAATTTTGGGATTAGTGGAGTGACCAGAGTTGATTTTGCACCTAGCTACAGTGATTTCCCAAACGACATTTTATTTCAACCTGATAATAAAATTTTAACTGCCGGTAAAAGTGAAGGTTCAGAGGGGTATTTCATCTCATTGTCTCAGCTTCTTTCAAACGGGCAGCCGGATGTTGCTGGTTTTGGACTTGATGGCGAGGTTATGCTTCATTTTGTTTTAAGAGATCATGCCAATGATATAGAACGACAACCAGACGGGAAAATACTTGTCGCTGGTTCCGAGGCAATCGGTAATGGAGCCAGTCAAATAACTGCCTCACTATATCGTTTTAACTCGGACGGCACACTTGATACCTCATTTGCCGATAGCGGAAAAGCTATTCACAGGTTGTCACCAATTCAAGCTAGCCAGTTCTACAGAATTAAGGTTTTATCGGACGGTAGAATATGGGCTATCGGCGGCGGCAGTCCCGATGCTGGTTTTGGCGCAATGCGTTTTTTACAAAATGGTCATCTGGATCAAAACTTTGGTTCAGGAGGAATAGCAAATTTGCATCTTAATGATTTGGGGTATCATCCTGTCGGCAGCTTGTTTCTGTCAGACACTGCAGTTGTAATGGTGTCAGTCATTTGGTCATCTGCTAAATACGTACTTGTGATGATGGATAGTTCCGGTACTCTCCACCCTGAATTTGGTAATAATGGAATCGTTTTTACTAATATAACAGGTCATCTTTTTGCAGGAAGAGAATCGCTTGCACTAACTTCCGATGGGAAAATTCTTTTGGGATGCACAACTCCAAATTCCAGCCCAACTAATTTTACAGTGATAAGATTTTTGATTGATGGAACTATAGATTCAACTTTTGGCACTAATGGGAGGGCAGATATTCAGTTTACTTCAAGTGATGACATTTTATACGATTTAAAACTTGATAAAGATGGAAAAATTTTGCTTGTTGGGAAAGCGGGTAGCGGTAATGGGGTACCAGGGCTTATGAGATTGACTGCGGATGGAATTCCAGATACAACTTTTGCACCTGATGGAAAATTCATTATTGATCTTAATAATAATTCCGGTACCCACTATTTTACTGCTTGTTTGCCTTTACAGAATGGTGATATTCTAGCTGCTGGTTATGACTTTGCAAGCAATTCCGGAGATTTTATGATTGTAAAACTAACTCAAAATCCAACTGGGGTTGATTACCAAGACTTCATTGAACCAAATGATTTTGTTCTACATCAGAACTATCCAAATCCATTTAACCCAACAACTAAGATTAGTTGGCAGTCGCCGGTGAACAGTTGGCAAACTTTAAAGGTATTTGATATTCTAGGAAATGAAGTTGCTACATTGGTGAATGAATTTAAAGCGGCAGGGAGTTATGAAGTAAACTGGATTACAGCTGCTCTTCCAAGCGGAGTTTATTGCTATAGATTTAAAGCTGGAGATTTTGTGCAAACAAGGAAAATGGTATTGTTGAAGTAAATCGATAAAAGAAAAAAGAAAATATTTATAAAACCTGATAGAAAATTATCAGGGTTTATTTTAAGTACGGATAGCCGTTGTTTTTTGTTGAATCTATTGCCCAGGTGTTTGTGAAATCCCAGCCAATAAAAGTGTTGATGTCTTTTAGCTGTGCTGATGTTTTTGGGGCTGGATATTGTGAAGCTGTTAATCTTACTGAGCCGTAAACTGTGTTAGGTTCTGTAAAGCTTGTTATATCACAAAAGTTATAAGTGCTATCGATAAATTGCGCTGTTGATGAGGAGTTATCTTCTGAATAAAATCCACCGCTTTGATTTACACCAAAACATTGATTGTTTGCTGCATAGTTCTGATGAAAAGTATGAATGTTATCTGTTCCTGCGTAACCAAATATCCCACCCCAACCCCAGGGATGATTGTTAGGAGCCCCACCGTTGCCGAAATCTGCTACGTTAGAATGTGAATAGTTATACCGGAATGTTGAAGCCGGTGATGAAATAATACCAATTAAACCACCACCTACGTTCTTGCGTGTTGTAGTGCCGGTACGTGAATAAAAATAATTGTAACGGGATGCATTATATTCAAAAGGGATACCTACTACACCAGCAGGGATAATACCAGCAATACCACCGACATAATGACCACTATTTGATGAAGAAG
>JAYRQZ010000050.1:0-2018 GCA_041910355.1 Candidatus Woesebacteria bacterium
CGGCGATTTTTATTTTGCCGTTTTCATCTCTGACCGTCAATTTATTAGCTGCCATTTCTAAGTCCCACCACGATTTTGGCAACGTAATTTGAGCCGAATCGATTAAATCTTTGTTGTAAAAAAGAGACAAACCGTCATACATCAGTGGTACCCCCATCCAACTGCTGCCTTGTTTGATGGTATTTTTAAAAGTATCAAAATAATCGCTATCCAGTCCAATATTTTTTGCAGTATCCGATGGTACTTTGGCAATATTGCCCTTAAACATCGGTAACCAAGTCGCATGAATCCTGAAAATATCCGGGGTGTCGTCTTTGTTTTCACCTTCTTCTAGCCTAGTTTGCAATCTTGACCGGTAATTGGTTCTCTGATTTCTGACATAATTTATTTTTACTCCCGGATTTTTGGCTTCATAATCAGCAATCAGGCCGGAAACAATCGACGGCTCTTCCCACAATCCCCAATAATTTAATGTCACTACGCCTGATTTATTGTTACCACTACCGGGTAATAATATTTTTGATATTAAAAATATTATTACCAATGCCAATATACCGATAATTCCAAATTTAATTACTTTTCCTATCCCGTTATTGCTTGTTGGAATTGGTCGTGAGCTGGAAAAACTTGAAACTGATTCAGTGGTTGGTGTCGGCTGTGGCGGTAAATCTGTTGCCGGTTCTGATTTTGGTAACTGACTTTCTGTGCTTGATATAGCAAAATCATCCGCTTCGTTTGTATCAAGACTTACCATCCGCCTTGGAGGTAGTGGCGATTTTATATCCTCTTCACTCATTAAATAATCATATCTAAAATCATCGTTCTTGGCTATATCCCAATATTCCTGTTAAAATTCGCCATGATTTCACTTATTTACTCTCTTTTGGCGGTAATTGTCATCAGTCTGATATCTGTTGTCGGTTTGTATCTGATAATTTCTATTTTCCCCCGTTTTGTTAAATCAAGCGTTGGACTGGTCGGTATTGCCGTTGGTAGCCTGCTAGGCGATGCCTTTATTCACATATTACCCGAAATATACAATCAAATTACTAATAGCACTCTCGTTTCCCTACTGGTAATCGCCGGCATTCTGTTATTTTTTATATTAGAAAAAATTTTAAAATGGCGCCATTGTCACAACCCCGATTGTGATGATATTTCCGGAAATCATATAGTTACCGTCAGTTTGGTAGGTGATCTGTTTCACAATTTTATTGACGGTGCCATTATCTTTGCTGCTTTTCAGGCCGATATTAAAATCGGATTTGCCACCGCCCTGGCGGTTTTGATTCACGAAATTCCCCAGGAAGCCGGCGATTTTGGAATTTATTTACATCAGGGTTTATCTTTAAAAAAAGCTTTGAATCTAAACCTACTTTCAGCACTGTCTTCGTTAATTGGTATTGCCGTTGCTCTTCTAATCGGATCTTTAATAAATAATCTTTCCAATTATATTCTGCCAATTACTGCCGGTGGATTTATCTATTTGGCTGCATCGGATCTAATACCCGAATTGCATCGTCATCAACCAAAAATTGACCGTTCTTTACTCCAAATATTGCAGGTTGTGTCCGGTGTTATGATTATGTTGTTTTTAAAATATCTTGATTAAACCTATTTTGTGTCTCTATTTATCAGTTATACTTTTTTATGAAAATATCGGTTTACACTGATGGTGGTTCTCGCGGCAACCCCGGTCCGTCCGGATTTGGTGTAGTAATTTATGATGATCAGAAAAAAATTATCGAAAAAATTTCCAAATTTATTGGTTTCAAAACCAATAATGAAGCCGAATATTTAGCCCTTATTGAGGCTTTATATTGGATTAAAAATAACATAGACAAATATGCTATCAATGAAGTTGATTTTTTTTCCGATTCTCAACTTTTAGTTCGTCAGATAAATAGACTTTATAAAGTAAAAGCTGCTAATATAAAACCGCTTTATCAAACTGCTGATAAATTGCTAAGGTCGCTAAATCTAGCTTATTCATTTCACGATATCCTTCGTGATTCAAA
>JAYRQZ010000051.1:0-2866 GCA_041910355.1 Candidatus Woesebacteria bacterium
AGAAAAAGTTGATGTAATTGCTTACGCTAAAAATCAAAGTCAATTTATAATTAACGCCTTATCTCCGGCCGAAAAAGTAAAAGTAATTTCAGTCAAAGATGGGTTGGCCACAGTCGAAGTTGATGAATCCGAACTGGCTCTGGCTATTGGAGCCGGTGGAGAAAATGTCCGTCTTGCCGGCATCTTAACTAATCTTGAAATTAAAGTCACCGGATCTGCAGGTGCCAAATAATTTGACTACCCGATATTAGATACTAAAAATTTTTCGGGGTAACTAGTAAATTCAAAATTAATATGGAATCCAATCAAACTAATAATTTATATCGACCGCCAGTAGTGGCGGTTATGGGTCATATTGATCACGGCAAAACTTCACTTTTGGACCATATCCGTTCGGCCAATATCGCCAAAAAAGAAGCCGGTGGCATAACTCAACATATTTCCTCATATCAGACAAACGTTAAACTTAAAAACGGTAAACAAAGTCTAATTACCTTTATCGATACTCCTGGTCACGCTGCTTTTTGCAATATGCGGGTTCGTGGAGCCAATATCACCGATATGGTAGTTTTGGTTATTTCTGCAATCGATGGTGTTATGACTCAAACCAAAGAATGTATCTCCGAGATAAAGAAATCAAATCTTCCGGTAATAGTTGCTCTGAATAAAATTGATCTTACTGACGCCCAACCGGAAAAAATTAAAGGTCAGTTAGTTGAACTCGAATTAACTCCTGAAGAATATGGTGGTCAGGTACCATTAATTCCGGTATCTGCCAAAACTGGTCAGGGTGTCGAAGATCTTCTAAATATGATTTTGCTTCACGCTGAAATTATGGAACTGAAAAATGAACCGAATGCTCCGCTTGAAGCTGCCATTATTGAATCAAGACTCGATAAAAGCCGTGGTCCGGTGGCGTCGGTAATAGTTAAAAAAGGTACCATAAATTTGGGCGATATTGTTTATGCCGGTGATATTACTTGCAAAGTAAAAGCTTTGGTCGATTCGAATGGTCAAAATTTAAAATCAGCTTACCCTAGTCAGCCGGTAGAAATACTCGGATTTGAAAAAACTCCTCCGGTTGGTTCTCTAGTTACTTCTATTAAACAGCTATCGCTGGAATCTATTCCGGCTCATCAGTCATCAATATCACCACTAAATCCGGACTTAATTCAATTACCGGTTGTTGTCAAAGCTGACGTCGAAGGAACTCTTGAAGCGCTATTAGACAGTTTTTCCGATGACGTTCGGGTTATTTATGCCGGTGTTGGGCCGGTAACTGACAACGATGTATTTTTGGCCGAAGCTTCCAAAGCTCAAATTTATGCTTTTAACGTATCAGTACCTAAATTTATTAAAAATTTAGCCGATAATGCCAAAGTATCCATTGTGGAGTCCAAAATCATTTACGAAATAATCGAAAACATTCAATCTCAAGTGTTAAAGTTGATGGATCCTACCATTGAAGAAACAATTATTGGTGAAGGTAAAATAATTGCCGAATTTAAAATCGATAAAGTCAGAATTGCTGGTATTCGGGTATATAAAGGCGAAATATCAAAAAATGATCCGGTTCATCTTAAGCGGGATGATAAAATCATTAAAGATACTAAAGTTGAGGGCATTCGTCAGGGAAAAAATATTATTGACAAATCCAAGTCCGGTTCTGAATATGGTATGACTTTCAAACCATATGTTGACTTTAAACTAGATGATGTTATAATATCCTATAAGAAATAGAAAATGAACCGGTCAAATACTGACCTGTTTAATTCAAATTTTAATAATAATTTATTTGGTCAAAAGCCGAATATGAAAAATTATAATGTTACTGAAATAAAAAATCTTGTTAGTAACGCCAATTCGGCATTAATTGCCGTACCGGTTTTATCGGTTGATAGTATTGGAGCCGCCCTGGCTCTTGGTTTATGTCTTAAAAAAGCCGGCAAAGAGGTCAAAGTATATTGTCCCCAAAAAACCGATCAGAATTACAGTAAATTAAGTGGTCTTGAATTATTAACTGATACTTTTTCTGCCAACGATCTGGTAGTCACTCTCGATTATCCTTTAGATCAGATAGAACAAGTTTCTTACAACGACGATGGTGGACGTTTAAATTTGGTGGTAAAAACAAAAACCAATTCACCTAAAATAGAAAACAATAAAATTGCTATTAACAATGATTCTTCGTCAGCCGACGTATGTTTTATGTTGGGTGATGAAACCAGTTTGGGTGCCAATTCGGCCATTGTTAACAAAGGTAATTGGGTATTTATAACTCCTGCAAATGTAACCAAACCATGGGCGAAAACTACCTTAGTTGATCCCGATGCTCCGTTTTCTGAAATATTCACTTTCTTATTACCAATGCTTGGTTTAGAGCTTGATCTTGATTCCGGTAAAGATTTGTTAATTGGTCTTCGGGTCGCGACCCAATCTTTTTCAGTTAATGTCTCTCCGGAAACATTCGAAGCCGGAGCAATTTGTCTTCGGGCTACCCAACCATCACCTGAGCAAATGGCTCAAATGGGGCAGGCTCAACAGGCTCAAATGGCTGCTGGAAATATACCTCAAGCACCAATCCAACCACAACCAAATAGTTTTGACAATCAAACACCAATTGGCAATGTTGAAAAAACTGGTGGTATTGCTCCCGGCACCAACAAAGCCAATCCCAATCCCGTAGTTTAAAATAATTTATGGCTGAATTATCAGCTAATAATTTAAATCTTTTACTCGAAATCGCTCCGGACGAATGTCCGTATCGAAAATTAAGTAATCCCCATAATCCGGACAGGTATTCATTTTACCCACCGGAAGTGGTTGTTGGTGAAAAAGGTACTCAAATTTGGTGTTATGGACTATG
>JAYRQZ010000052.1:0-2798 GCA_041910355.1 Candidatus Woesebacteria bacterium
AGTCCTCGATCGTAAAGTTGGATTCGCATAAATTATCGATATTTAACTGCTCTGAATTGGTTTTGCTAATACAGCGATTACATGATCACCAATTTCTTTTTTTTCTATGTTTGTGAGAACCGAATCCGGCAAACGACTTACAACACTCCTAAATTGTACTAAAGCTACAGTCTTTGCAAAAGAGACATCAAAACCTTGAAACAAAGTACTTTTGTCAATGTAATTTATAAAACTATCTAATATTATTTTATTTTCTTGAGTCATATTTTTTTTATTATTTATTATAAATCATTTTATTATAAGACTTTTTGACGAAATTATCAAGCAAACAGGCAACAGTCATAGGGCCGACACCACCGTAGGTGGGGGTGATGTAAGAACAAACGGGGGAGACAGAAGCGAAATCGACATCTCCCCCTGCGGCGTCAACAACTATTGCACCCGGTTTGATATAGTCGGTTGTCACCAATCCCTTTTGGCCAGTGGCAGAAATGATGATGTCGGCTCCCCTGCAAATTTTGGGAATATTTTGAGTATATTCGTTGCATAATTTAACTTTTATTTTTTTATTTTCTAATAATTTTTTAAGTGGTATGCCAATTAGTTTTGAATCATTAATTATTACCGCAGTTTTTCCCGCAGTGAGTAGATGATAATGGTCAAGAAGCTGAACGATTCCGATAGCAACTGCAGGAATAAAATTCGATTGGGGATTTAAGCCATCGATATCTTTTTTGGGATCTATCATACTTAGCAGCTTATCCTTGTTAAATTGTGACGGCAAAGGTAATTGAATAAAAAAACCGGTTATTTTAGGATCTTGATTTAGTTTACCGAACAATTCAACAATCTCGGACTCTTTGGCATCCGCCGGAAACCGATGAATAACGGTTTTTACACCGATAGAATTGGCAGCTTTTTGTTTGAGGTCGATGTACTTTATACTGGCCGGATTCTCCCCTACTAAAACTACGTGAATAGAAACTGGAAACTGGAAACTGGAAACTTGAAGTTTTAGTTTTGAAAGAATTTGTTGGGATAGAGCTTTGCCGTCGAGAAGTTGCATAAGGGAATTATAAAGGATAAAATGTTTAACTCCCCTGTTTTATTAGTTAATAAAGGATATGAATAATATCGTAGAAGGTACTAAATTGATTGTTGTCTCATTTTCAGAAACGGGAATATTTAGACCAAATTTAGATGGAATAACAGGTGCAATAGAAAGAGAGCTGACCGGATCAGAATATCCAATAACGTCAGCAGTATTGAAAAAACTTGGTACCAGAGTTGATGTCGCAGAAGTAATAGGTATGGGAGGGGAAGATGAAACCTCTTATGTGATAATGATACGAGTACCTAAGGAATCTTTGTAAGTATTTCTGATCCCGTAGGAGTAATTAAGACAGTATGTTCGAATTGACACGAAAGTGAGCCGTCGCGGGTGCGGACAGTCCAACCATCTTTTTGGTCAAAAACAACATGCCAGTCAGTGGAAGCATTGATCATCGGCTCGACGGTGAAAATCATACCCGGCTTTAAAACAATATCACCAGTAGGATTGCTGTAGTGAAAAACAAACGGATCTTCGTGAAATTTTAAACCAACACCGTGACCACCTAATTCCCGAACCGGAGCGTAACCAAATTGGGTGATATACTTTTCGATTACCTGACCGACACACTCATTAAGAGTCTTGCCTGGTTTGAGGGAATTGATAGCCAAATCGAGAGCGTTTTGGGTACGTTTTAGTAATTGTTTGGCAAAATTGGATATATTACCAACAGCAAAAGTGGCATCAACATCACCGAAATATCCGTCTAATATGGTAGTGACATCAATATTGACTATATCGCCATCTTTAAGTACATCTTTTGGAGATGGGATTCCGTGGCAAACAACATTATTAATTGAAGTGCAGATACTTTTGGGAAAACCACCGTAATTAAGCGGAGCCGGGGTGGCGTGATTGTCTAAAATAAATTTATGAGCAATTTGATTAAGATATTCGGTAGTAACTCCCGGTTTGATTGATTGCCCGACTAGCTTTAAGGTTTTGGCGGCCAAAATTGAGGAGCGACGAATTCCGCCGATCTGTTTTGCATTTTTGATGATAACCACAGTCTATTATCCTATTTTTTGACATTTTTTGCAATTTGGGTGTAAAATGCTGGTAATGAAACATACAAAAATAGCAGGATTTGTATTGGGATTGATAATTGGAATGTTATGGATTAAATCTGATATTTGGGCATTTGAATTAGAACCTATAAAAAAGATACCGCTATTTACGTTGGCTCCAACAGCCATATCAACAAATACGCCTACTGTAACTCCCGGAGAACCCAACACTTGTAATGGTACCTGTGGCAGCAATTACAACTGCAAAGGTGATCTTTTTTGCTACAAGGGATATTGTCGAAACCCGGAGTGTCCAAGCGAAAGTGATTGTCAATGTGCCACTAGCCTAACTGTTACGCCAACAAAAAACATCACTGTTACAACTACCCCCAGCAGCACTGCCGAAATTACTTCAACAGAGCCAACCAGTGAACCAAAGCCGACAGAAACATTAACACCAACCATAACCACCGCACCAGCCAAAACTCAATCAGAAAATTTAACCATGTGGTTTTTGATAATTACTATCGGGCTTTTGGCAATGATAATTGTGATTCAAGCCTGGCCGAGAAAGGAAAAAGAAGAAGAAAATAATGGAGAAGAATAATTATTTCCCCAATTTTCGATATTCCAAATAAGAATAGACGAAAACGAAAACAGTAGATAGCAGTACCGGAAAT
>JAYRQZ010000053.1:0-2154 GCA_041910355.1 Candidatus Woesebacteria bacterium
AAATTTTTCTATATCTATTAGTATCTTTTTATCTAAACCACAAATCTCCGCATATTCATAATTATTAACGGATATATTAAAGTTTTAATTGTATTAATTTAATATAAAATGATAGTAGCTTCTACATCATAAAATTTACCTGTGAAAATATACCGCACCTATTCCACGGTTAATAAACTATATCATAGATACTAACAAAAGACATCATTTTCTGCCTAAATTAACTTCTTGACAGCCTTTTCCTAATAGTAGATAGTTTAATTAATTACTTGTTCACCTTGATAAACATGTATAAAAAATATAATTTTCAACCTAAAAAATTATCTCCGCTGACAACCATTCTCGAAAGCTTAACCCCTCTATTAATCATTGCTGCCACATTTGTCTGGCTCTGGAAATAATATCGTGAATCACGAATTTATAAAATCCTTTAAGCTTTGGCTCCAGAACAAAAAATACTCTCCAGCCACAGTTCGCAATTATTTGATCGATATTCTTCGTTATCAAGATTTTATTGATTCTCAAACAGAACTAGTTTCTCCTTTTGATCAAAATATCTTGCGTCAATATCTCGATAGCTTATCTGACAATCAAAATTTAAACCGTTACCTTTCGTCGCTTAGCCAATTTATAAATTTTGCTCTTGATCAACAACTTATTAGCCAAAATCCACTCAAACCTCTACTAAAACAACTTCGCCAATCAACTCAGTCAGTTAAACCAGACCTAAACAATCTTCAAAATCAATTTATAAAATATTTGAATCAACAAAACACAACTCCATCAACTATTCGTAACTATGTCAATGATATTAAGCAATATATCAATTGGTTAGACACTCAATAAATTGAACCTCAATAATTCTTTTAACCATTCCCGTCTCACCAATTACGCTGCCCATCTCATAAGCCGCGGACTTTCCGATGCCTCTATCAAACGCAAACTATCATCTCTTTCATCTTTTCAAAAATTCTTAATTAAAAAGAAATTATTATCGCCGTCGACACCAAATACACCCGTTTTTTCTCCAAAACCAACTTTACCTACACCTTTGTCAAATAAATCTCGATTCAATTTTCCTAAATTAAAAAATTTCCTCTTGAATCGTTATATTCTAGCCACCACTTTGCTGATAATTCTATCTAGTTTAGGTTACGGTTTATACAGTCAAACCATTCTTAAAGCCAAAACTCAATTGGCTTACTCTACTGCCTCTTCCCCGGTCACACCAAACCGCATTCTTTCCTTTCAGGGACGTTTAACCGATTCGGCAGGTAACCCTATTACTTCTTCTACCAATATTATTTTTAAGCTCTTTACTGCCGGAACTGGCGGCACCGAACTCTACACATCAGGCACCGGTAATAGTGCCACAGTTTTACCTGATGAAAATGGTATTTTTTCAGTTGTTATTGGCAAAAGCCATGGAATCGGCATCTCCTCTTCAGTCTTTACTGAAAATCCAGAAGTATGGCTAGAAATCACTGCTGGTGGTGAAACTATGGATCCCCGTCAACAAATCGCTACGGTTGGCTATGCTCTCAATTCTGAATCATTGCAAGGGCTTCCACCATCTGCTAGCGGTCTAAAAGATACTGTGCTTGTTATTGATGGCACCGGTAACCTCAATCTGGGTGAAACCTCACCAACAATCAAATCAATCTCTGGTACGTTTGGAATTGAAGGTCAGGCAATATTGATCAAAGCTTCAGATACATCCGGTGGTGATATTACTATCAATCCCGACGCTGCCGGTAAGCTCAAACTGCTAACTGAAGGCACCGGTTCTACCGCTGTTGGAGGTTTTATCGAAGCTACCAATGCCAATCTGGCTTCCGGTAACCTCTATTCCGGTCTAATCCGCAACACCAGTCAAACCTACAATTTTCTCGATTTTAGTAATTATCTAAGTGGTACTGAAGTCGTTTCCCGCTTTTCCGTCTCCGCTGCCGGTTCGGTAAACGTTGGCTCCTCTTTAACTGTGGGTACTAATCTAGCCGTTGGTGGATCCGTAACTCTAGTCGATCTTCCCATTGGCACCGGTTCTACCATTCTATATATCAACTCTGGTGGTAACTTAGTTCAAGGTACTTTCCCTCCCGGGACTACATATACCGCATCAAATGGAATCACAATGTCCGGAAATGACTTTCG
>JAYRQZ010000054.1:0-1523 GCA_041910355.1 Candidatus Woesebacteria bacterium
GTCGACTTATCCGTCGTAGTATCCGTCAGGGCAAAATATTAGGTATTACCAATAATTTTTGTCAAAATGTTGCTGCTGCCGTTTTGGATAATCAATCAAATTATGCCGGTGATTACCCGGAATTAAATCTTAACCGCGATCGGATATTAACGGTTATTGATACCGAAGAAACCAAATTTAGAAAAACACTTGATCGGGGATTAATCGAAATTACCAAAATAATTGATAAACAGCACAACCTTTCCGGCAAAGAAGCATTTGATTTGTATCAAACATACGGTTTCCCGGTCGAAATGATTAATGAGGAATTAATTAAAAACAATTTGACTCTAGATATTGCCGAATTTGATATTTGCAAACAAGCCCATATCAAACAATCACAAACTTTGTCTGCCGGTAAATTTAAATCTGGTTTGGCAGACAACAGCGAGATTATTACCAAATATCATACCGCTACCCACCTGCTTCACACCGCCTTACGTCAAATTTTAGGTGATCAGGTCCATCAAGCCGGTTCTAATATTACCGATAAGCGATTAAGATTTGATTTTACCTATTCAGACAAACTTACTGATGATCAAATTAAATCGGTTGAAAAAATTGTTAACCAAACTATAGATGATAGTTTAACTGTTACTCGGGAAACTATGCCTTTTACCGAGGCTCAATCAACCGGAGCTTTAGCATTTTTCGGAACTAAATATCCGGAAATTGTTAGCGTATACACTATTGGTAATTTTTCCAAAGAAGTTTGTACCGGTCCCCATGTTGACAATACTAAGGTTTTAGGAAAGTTCAAAATTATCAAACAGGAATCGGCCGGTGCTTCTAGCCGACGGATTTATGCTGTCTTAGATTAGTTATTTATTGAAATTTGGTTTTTGGCAATTAACTGATGTATTCTTATATTGATGGATAATAATTCCTTTTGGTTACTCAATTTTGATGAAACTCATCTGTCTGTATCATACGTCCTAAATCAAAATAATGTCTATAATGTTGGTGCCGTTGGTCCCAGTGTTGAATATTTACCCGATAGAGAATCTGTCTTCAAATCAGTCGATCAATCACTTACTGAAGCAGCCAATAAAATCAGTTTACCTGAGGATCAGGATCCGAAATCTATCGCTCTGATTATCCCACCATTTTGGATAGATTCTGACGGCAAAATTAATCAGGATAAAAAAAAGTTGATCGAGTACCTCTGTCATGATATGAAGTTAAAACCAATGGGTTTTATTGCCAATGATGATGCCATAGTTGAAGATGCCAATCATGCTGACGGTTTCCCGGCTAGTTTTATTTTAGTAAACATCTCTTCGTCAGAAATGACTGTTTCGCTGGCCTATCTGGGGAAAATCATTGAACGAATTAAAAAGCCTGTTACAGTAAATTTTGATCCGCTAATTTTAGAAGACACTTTGTTGGAGTTTAAAAGTGAATCTACCCTTCCGCCCCAAATTATTATTATAGGCACTTTTGATAATGATTTAGTTGAATCCATAAAAAATTATCCCTGGGTA
>JAYRQZ010000055.1:0-5381 GCA_041910355.1 Candidatus Woesebacteria bacterium
ACTCGCTAGGGTCAGCGAGCTTGATAGCAGTTGGTTTCGGTTGAGTGGTTGGGATGACAGTGGGAGTGCGGGTGGCAATGGTTGGCTGGGTTGGTTCACTGATTATTTCTGTTGCTACTGGGTTGTTTGCTTTAATTTCAGCCCGTTTTTGCTTTAAATAACCGGTGCAGGAAGCCAAAAAAATGATCCCTAACAAAATAGTGGAAATAACAAATACCACCTTTTTAAAGGTGTTTTTTGGGGGATATCCGTACTCGTCCATTTAATCTCCTCTTTCGTTGAAAGCTTTGTTTAAATATGACAATGTCATATTCACGTTCAAGCTCTCAACTTTTCCCTAAAACCTATTTGTTAACGTACTCTCAGTTGAAAATGTTCCAATGCTTTATTGGTTGTTTCCAATTAAGTTAAGGTTATTATCTTATAATATGGTTTTATATTCAGGACTTTTGGCGGACAAATAGAGGACATTGGTCGGACAAATTAGCTTTTGTGCTATATTCAGATATGGATATTAGAGATCAGCGAGGCTATCAGGAATTCAGGCAGGTGATTGATAAATCGATGGAAGATAAGGCAAATTTGCTGATAATCACTCTACCTGGAACTGGAATGGGCCGGTTTGTCAAAGAATATATTACCGAAAAAGGGGATAAGGAGGCGATGATATTAAATTATGACTGGGGAAAAGCGGATGAAGTACTAGCTGAAATTGATGAAAAATTAAACAGTATAGCTTTGGATAAAAAAGTGGTGTTGACGCTGAATTTTCCGTCGCTGCTCAATGATAAAAGATTGACCAGCCGGAAATGGTGGAATCATTTTTACAAAAGATATTATTTTGGGGTTCGGGATTATGAAGATGGAAAAAAGGCGATAAAAGAAATGAATCCAAAGCTACCAGCTGATGAGATAGAGAAAATTTATAAATTAAGCGGTGGTTTTGCCCAAGTAATGAAATACTTGACAATAAATGGAATTGATGCCAGAGAAGGGTTGGAAGCAATAATTAAGCCGATTGTGGAGGCGATTTCAGGTACAAATAATGAAATAAGACAGAAATTAGGATTAAATCTAAAAGGAAGTATATTGCAGGAGTGGCTAAAAACAGAAGATTGGTTAATCAATATTGATTTTGAATTGAATTTAATTGAGGAAGGTAAGGTTTCGGCTAAATTAACGCCAGTTGAAGCTAAAATATTAACCAAAATGATGTCAAATAGTGGCAAGTTAACCAAAGAAGAGGTGTCGGAAATCAAGTGGGGAGAGGGAAAATACGATGAATATTCGGATCAGGCGATTAATAAGGCGATGAGAAGATTGGGGGATAAATTGAAAAAATATCAAATAGAAACTATAACAAAAGTAGGATTTGTTTTGAAAAGAAAATGACAAATGATCAGTTAAGGGAATCAGATTTTAGACCAGAGAATGAACTTAAAAAAGGTGAGGCAATATTAGTTAGGGTTGACAATAGAGCCGGAGGTAATACAAATTTGGCAATTTTAGGTTTGAGAGATAGAGATAATCAGCCAACTTATTTACCAGTTTTTTATCCGATCGAAGAAGATGGCAAACCAAACAGAGTTGCCAATATGTTAGGAATAGATAGCTTTGCTGAAACAAGAGAAATCAGTGAGACAGAGAGAGCAAGATTGTTTGAATCACTTGATCGGATGCCGTTACTGCTGGCAGTTGACCGAACTTTTAACGGTCCAATTGATGATATTGATGAATATCCGGTTTGCAGGGATGGAACACCGGTACAAATTATGGGGATTATTGGCCCACCCCAAACAGGTAAAACTACGTTTTTAATTGACTTAATCAGAGAAGGGCCAGCAGATCCTGATAATGGTTTTATCAGAATTTTTGACTTGGACGATCTGTCACCCCAATCACTGACAAAAACATTAGACTGGCTTTCCGGTATGAATAAGGTGAAAGAGCTGGGTGCGATTCAATTATTTGATGCAATTCAATCAAGATTCGAACAGTCAAGTAGTGTTGAAAAAAATGACAGAATAAAACCAAATTTGCGGGATAGGCTAAATGCCTTACGCCAACAATACAAAGCAGAAACTAAAACGGAGGTAGACTATAAAGCCAAACTGATTAATCAAGGAGGTTGGGTGGTGGGAGAAGAGGTTGTACTAAGAAAACTTTTATGGTTAGTTGATTTGCCCGGGATCAATGTTGTTGACGGACAAATTCAAGAAACAAGAGAATTGGATTTATATGATTGGTTGTGGTTGACAATGCCAAACGTAGAGTTGTTTAAGGCATCTGAAAGACTTCAAGTATGGGAGTTGCCGTTACAAAGGGATTTATTTGATAGGGATGTAGATAGGGAAATGGGTCGATTTGTTGACAGATTGCCGATAATCGAAAGGTCATTAATGGGTTATTCCAGAGAAGAATTAAAACTGTTTATTTGGCGGCAGATATTAAATCAGCAAAGATAAGTTAAAAAATATAAAGTAAATTCGGAAAAAATAATTTGTTTAATATTTTTTTCTTATCTCAGCTTGTGTCATCTCTAACATAATTATCAGGGGGTCAGTGTCTGGTAAATTGCTTAATTTAGTTTGTCTAAATTGATGAATTCGATTGACTATATCTTCAGGTTTTGTGCCTCTTATAGTTGCTTTGTAAGTTGGTAGTTCGGCAATTAATATGGCGACTTGATGTAATTGTTCGGCTGTGGCTTCGGATTGATGAGGTTTTTCAGTTTGTGTTTTGATAGTTGTTGGTGCAATTTCCGGTTCAGGTCCAAGTGGAGTAATGGGCTCGGCTGGTTGTAGAGGTGTTTCAACTGGTGCAGATCCAGGTTCCGGTTGTGGTTCTGGTTTATTTTCAACCGGTGAGGTTGATTTGGATTTACGGGATATAATTTCTTCAAGCTTTTGTTTAAGTTGTTGGCTTAATTGAGGTTTTTGATCAAGGGTGGTAAAAATTTGCCAAATAGCAGTAGCTTCAAGATTTTGAAGATCACCGGGATTTTCGGTAGGAAAATTATCAGCAGTGATGATTGGTTCTAATAATTGGGTGATGATATTGATACGGTTATCAATAAAAGCGGGATTGACTTGTGAACTATCGGCTGCATCAACAGCGTGTTGTGCCAAACCGATAATATTACCTAGTAGATGTAGTTTGATTTCCTGTTGGATATTGGGTGGAAGTTCGGCAAAGAAGTTTTGGTTGGAAAGTTGCAATAAAGTGTCAGTATATTTTTCACCCTCAAGACGATTATCTTTTTTTAAATCGTCATATCTATCTCTAATATAAGTGTTTATTTGATTATATTTATCTACATAGCCTTCAGATGCCAAAGGTGTCGACAGTTTTTGAACAAATTTAGTGAGGCTGGTATAGGCATCTGGCAATGTTGCTGAATTTTCTTTGGGTTGACGGAATTCTCTTTGAACATTAATTCCCCGAACGACGGTTGAAAATCCGATTATATGATTCAGACTAGCTACAGATTCGGGTGGAGGAGTTTCCCCGTTTACTGGTTTCGATAAGATATCTAATTTTTCAAGCAAAGATCGAGAGATTGAATTATTGGCGATTTCATTAGCTAAATTATCAACAAGACCAGATTCTGACAGAGCGTGGGCAGTGGCGCTTTCCAACATTTGACAAATTTGTGGATGAAAACTTAAATCGCTATGATTGGATAAGATTTGAATTGCAGTGGCGATATCACCATTTTCAATTGAAGTGCGGAAAACACCGTAAGCAATAGATAATTGGTTGGCAATTTCAGTAGTAGATTGTTCCAATTGCTCGCCGCTTACTTTTCGATAATGATCCGATCCGATACTTGTGTTCAGAGTTATGCTGTCATTTTCAAGATAATGTTGCCAATCAGAGTTGTTATTGTTGCGCTCTGTATATTTTGTACGACCTTGGTTAATTGTGTCTTGATCTGTCAGTGCCTTGGCTAGTAAATTTATACGCAGTTCCTGATTGGTTAATTCCACTAAGGGTTTTTCGATTTTAGTCGGAGGTTGTAAATTATCAAATTTTTTTGTCATATGTTATTTATAACATTATTTGAAATTTTATGAGTTTTAAATCCACTTGTTTGAAGCTGTTTGGTTATATAGATGAAAAGTAACAGTTTACCTTGAAAAGTACCTCCCTCAACCGGAGTTGGGGGAGGTACTTAGTTAAAAAATGTTTTCGCCAATTATCCAACCGGCAATGGCCGCCAGTGAAATCGATACAACAAACAATATGAACACGATCACTTGCAAAACGGTGGTGGTCGAATTTTTTTTATTCATCAATTTATTCCTTTCATAACAAGCGGATTGTTAAAGATCAGATTTAAAACACGTCGAAAAAATTTACCCCCAAGCACACCGATCAGGTATGATTTTACCTGATCGGTGTGTAAATTACTTTTTGGGCGGGTCAACGATCGGAATCTCTGCCGTGCAGCAATTTGCATAAATGCCGCCGTTTAACATACATGCCTGGTAATGAAGCAGATGAACTGCTTCAGGCCGGGTTTGGTCAAAATTTGAACAATCGACTTCGACCTGTTGACCGGGCGGGTAAATGTATTGGTAATCATCCCCCACAGTTAACCTGGAGAAAATGCTATTCGCTTGAATAAATTGTCCGGTATTGCATTCTACTGGGCCGAGCAAATTGAGTTTTTCCCCTTGATATAGGTCAATCTTGCCAGCAGGCTGCCCATTCATGGGGATAAGGTTGAAAACCCCATTCAAATTTGAAGCCAGGCAGATATTTTGGCAGTTGGTGGTGGGTATAGGAGTGCTGCTGACTGGAGGGGTGGCAGTGACAAAGGGAATTCCGCCTCCAGTTGGTATGGTTACGCGCCAACTGTTACCAAAGCTACCCCCACCTTTGACGGGAAAAGTCTGTTCATATTTTCTGAACAGTGAAACTTCCCAGACACCTACTTCTGCTTGAGGAATATTCATCTCAATGAGCAGGTATGGCACCTTGTGTTTGTAGGGATTATAGCTTTGTACTTCGGTTTGCTGAAGAGAAACAATTTTACCAGCGGGATTTTTTACCTCCCACTGGATTAAAATATCGGCCGTGCCGTCTACGTTATAATCGCCGTTCCAGGTCGGAAAGGCGACACCACAGAAAACGTGGGAAGATTCAAGCCATACAGTTTTGACTGATCCCCATTCCGTGAAAATGGGAATGTTGCCGGTCTGAGCCGGATCTTGCCTTACGAAACGAACCAACTCGTTGCAAGAGGAAATGCGTACTTCATCTTGTACGCCACCCGATAAAACAACTTGATCGTCGGCTGTTGTCAAATCGGCCGAATTTGGATCAACTACAACGGTGGCGGTGGCCGTCTCATTAAATGAGGAGTCTTTCTCTGG
>JAYRQZ010000056.1:0-1656 GCA_041910355.1 Candidatus Woesebacteria bacterium
GGTGTTTGTGCACCAATAGCACCAGGGGCGCGAACCCGGTCTGACTGACCTCCGGAAACCGGCTGCCTTTGAAAACCATATCTTTTAATAACACCGGAAAATCCACGACCTTTTGAAATACCCGATACACTAACTTTGTCACCTGCACTAAAAACAGTATCGACAGAAATTTTTTGACCAACTTTTAAATCCGAATCATCAATTATTTTGAATTCTTTAAAATTTTGAGGATTAAAATCTAATTTTAATTTAGCAATTTTTTTAGATGTTGACTGATCTAATCTTTTTTTCTGGCCAAAAGCGACTTGAACAGCTTGGTAACCGTCGGTTTTCAATGTTTTTATTTGACTAACAACAATCGGTGTAGCAATAAGTTTGGTGACAGAAATTAATTTACCCTTATCGGTGTAGGTATTAATCATTTTTGATTTTTTAGCAATAAATCCGGATATCATAGCAATGGTTACATTTTAATTTCAATCTCAACACCAGAAGGTAAATCCAAATGCTGAAGACTGTCGACTGTTCTAAGGCTAGTATTAGAAATATCAATTAGCCGTTTGTGAGTTAAAATTTGATAATGATCACGGGCGTTTTTGTCTGTATGAGGACTGGTTAAAACAGTAATTACTTTTTTGGCAGTAGGTAAAGGAATGGGTCCCTGAACAGTAGCACCGGCGGTAACCGCCGCCTCAACAATTTTGTTGGCGGCTTGATCTATGATCCGATGATCAAAAGATTTTAGTCTAATTCTAATTCGATTACCTTTGGACATTTTTTTTATTTAAATAATTTCTTAACAAAAGCCCCGCCTTTGCGGGGCTTCAATAAACTATTATTTTATTATTTCGGTGATAGCTCCAGCACCGACGGTCAAACCACCTTCGCGGATAGCAAAACGGAAACCTTTTTCCATTGCTACTGGTTTGATTAATTTAATAACAACATTGGCATTATCTCCGGGCATAACCATTTCGACACCATCCGGCAAGGTGACATCACCAGTAACATCAGTAGTTCTGATAAAAACTTGGGGCCGATAACCGCTGAAAACTGGAGTGTGACGACCACCTTCTTCTTTTTTGAGAAGATAAATTTCAGCCTTAAATTCGGTATGAGGAGTAATTGTACCCGGCTTTGAAAGGACTTGTCCTCTTTCAATATCGTCTTTTTCAACACCTCTAAGGAGGATACCAACATTGTCACCTGCTTGACCTTGATCAAGAGTTTTGTGAAACATTTCGACACCGGTAACAACAGCTTTTTTAGTAGGTCTTAGACCAACGATTTCAATTTCTTCGTTGACTTTGATTATACCCCTTTCGATTCTTCCGGTAGCTACTGTTCCCCTACCTTTGATGGAGAAAACGTCTTCGACCGGCATTAAGAAAGGCTGATCGAGTTCACGTTTTGGTTCGGGAATATAAGTGTCAAGAGCTTCCATTAATTTTTTAATAGATTCGACACCTTCTGCTTCTCCGTTTAAGGCTTTTAGAGCAGATCCACGAATTATTGGAACCTCGTCGCCAGGATATTTGTATTTTTTAAGAAGATCACGAATTTCCATTTCGACCAAATCTAAGAATTCAGGATCGGTAACTAAATCACATTTATTTAAATAAACAACTAAAGCCGGAACGTTAACTTGTTGGGCTA
>JAYRQZ010000057.1:0-1710 GCA_041910355.1 Candidatus Woesebacteria bacterium
AACATAACAGAAGATGCATCGGCAAAATATTCCCGTCGACGTGAAATTGCTAACTGAATTAATTGGGCTATGATTGGTGCAAAAATTATCATAATAATACCCAAAATTGCTAATATTCCGGAATTATTGCGGTCGTTATCTCTATCACCAAAAAACATAGAACGAGACGATATATTGATGAGTATCGATAATGTACCGATAAGAATACTAACTATCGTCATCAGTCTGATGTCAAAGTTTTTAATGTGAGATAGTTCGTGTCCAACAACTCCTTCCAGTTCGGTTCGGTCAAGTTTTTGGAGAAGTCCAGTGGTAGCACAGATGACTGCGTGTTCGGGATCACGTCCGGTGGCAAAAGCATTCATGGCAACGGATTCAATTACAAATATTTTGGGAGTTGGTATTTGGGCGACAAGAGCAAGATTTTCAGTGACAGTATAAAAATCAAAAAATTCTTTTCGATTGGCAGGACGGGCGTGATTTAGACCCAAAGCAATCTTATCTCCCCAGAAGTAACTAGCGCCGGTTGATAGTAAGGAAAAAATAATTGCCAAAGGTAAGATTTCACTGGCATTAAAAACATATCCTATACTGTAGGCTGCCAAAATTATAAAACCGACAAACAGGCTGATTATTAAAAAGGACTGTCTTTTGTTATTGGTAATTTGTTGATAGATATTAGTCATAATTTAGTTACGGCAAAAACCGTAAATTATCTAATAAAAAGAATGGTAAATTTTTAGTCTAATTTTACCGTAGGGTTGGTAGTATCTGCCGAAGATACGTTTAGAAATTCACCCGAGGTTGGGGTGCTAAGACCAGACTGAGGTTTAAAACCCATCAGTGGGGCAATCCATAATCCTGGGATGGTTGAAATTTTAGTATTATAACTGGCCGATATATCAATTAGAACTCGGCGGGAATACATAACTTTATCGGAGGTATCGCGGAGTTCGTTCATTAGATTTTCGACTAAGCCGGCTGATTTTATTTCCGGGTTGCTTTCCATGATAACTTTAATTGAGCCTAAAACTTTAGAAATCATTTTTTGGGCTTCGTCGATTTTGGCTCCTGATTGGGTTTCCATTGCCGAATCAATACTTTTGCGGGCTGATGTTAATTCTTCAAAAATTCCCTTTTCCTGTTTCATATAACCTTTGACCGATTCGATTAGATTGGGTATGAGGTTGGCTTGTCTTTTTAACTGATTACCAATTTCCTGAATAGAAGCATTTATTTGGATTAGAAGAGTTTTAAGGCCGTTAAAGAATAGAACAAGGTAGATAGCCAGAACAAATATTACTCCGATGATTATTGGCATGGTTTTTTATAAGTTTTAACATATATAGTATAGCACTTAGTTTCCGGTATTAAATCGAATATTTAATAAATAGGATTGTTTTGGGTAGATAATAAATTGTTGGCAAGACTGATTAGATTTGGTATAGTAGGGAGCCGTTGTCAGGGTCCATGGTGCAGCGGTCTAGCACATCCGCCTGTCACGCGGAAGATCGTGGGTTCGAATCCCATTGGACCCGCCACGTAAAATTTGCTAAGCAAATTAACGTGGCTGGAACGTAAGTTTTATAAAAATAAAACTGTACGTCTCCGCCTTTCTTAGATCCCCCATTTAGGGGATTTTTAATATGCTTGAATGGGATGAGAAGTCAGACGCGAAGCTTCAATCCCGAAAGAATTGAGGTAAATCCT
>JAYRQZ010000058.1:0-2930 GCA_041910355.1 Candidatus Woesebacteria bacterium
AAATAGGCCAAAAACTACACAATCACTATGGTAAAGCTCAGGATATTGAATTTGCTATTGAAAAAGGCAAAATATTTATAGTCCAAACCAGGCCGATTACTACTATCGCCAGCAATCAAAAAATCCTTAATAATCAACAAACAATAATTGCCAAGCCTGACCTTAAAGGTGAATCAGCCAGTCCCGGTAATGCCAGCGGAATAGTAATCATCATTAAAAAACCTCAGGAAATTAACCGGGTCCAAAAAGGACAAATTCTAGTTACCACTATGACCACGCCCGACTTTGTTCCGGCAATGAAAAAAGTCAACGGTATTATTACCGACAAAGGTGGACAGACATCACACGCTGCTATCGTCAGCCGAGAACTTGGAGTGCCTTGTGTTGTCGGTACCAAAACGGCTACAAAATTTCTTAAAGAAGGTGATATGGTCACTTTAAACGGTACTACCGGTGAAGTTTGGTTGGGAGATTTAACTTCTGGTCTTTCTCAAAATATTGTAAAAGATACCACCAAAACAAAAAATGCACTTCGCACCGCCACAAAACTATATGTCAATCTTGGCGAACCGGAACTGGCCAAAGATATTTCCAAAAAAAACGTTGACGGAATCGGACTTTTAAGAGCCGAATTTATGATTGCTAATATCGGTATTCATCCCAAAAAAATGATCGCCGATAATCGCCAACAGGAATATATCCAAAAATTAGCGTCCGGGTTGACTGAATTTTGTAAAAATTTCAATCCCCGACCAGTTATTTATCGGGCTACCGATTTCAAAACCAACGAATATCGCTATCTAAAGTGGGGTAAACTTTACGAACCGGAAGAACCGAATCCTTTACTTGGTTTTCGCGGAGCCACTCGCTATATTAACTCGCCAGACGTTTTTTCGATGGAACTTGAAGCCATCAAAATGGTTCGTAACAAAAGCAATTTAAAAAACCTTTGGTTGATGATTCCGTTCGTTCGTACGCCCCAGGAATTAGCCAACGTTAAAAAAATTATTACCGATCACGGACTGCTCCGCTCACCCACTTTTAAAATTTTCATGATGGTAGAAATACCCAGCAACGTCATATTACTCGATAAATTTATAGACGTTGGGATTGACGGTATTTCAATCGGTAGTAACGACTTGACCATGTTAACGCTAGGACTGGATCGGGATAATGGTGAAGTTGCTAAAGATTTTAATGAAATGGATCCATCGGTCTTATGGAGCTTAAAACGGGCAGTAACTAAAGCTAAAAAACATAATATCAGTGCTTCAATTTGCGGCCAAGCTCCTAGCAACCATCCTGATTTGGTTGAAAAATTGGTAAAATGGGGTATTACTAGTATTTCAGTTAGTCCTGATGTAATTGATTCAACCCGGGAAATAATTGCCTGGGCCGAAAAAAGAAAACTGCAAAACAATTAATTCCAAACAAGCACTACTTCGCCCTTAATATCACCTGTTAATCCGCTGTTAACCGATTCATATATTTTTGTCATCTCTCTAACAACTTTTATTTCCGAGTTTGTACCAAATATTTCTTTAATAATATCAATAGTTTTTGGAAGTCTAATTGGTGATTCGTACACTACTTTAGTACCAACAAATTCTTTATATTTTGTCAGTACTTTTTTTACATCAACTTCTTTTTTAGGCAAAAAACCTAAAAAACAAAATCTTGCAATCGGTAAACCGGAAAGAACTAAGGCATTAATTACTGCACAAGCTCCAGGAACCGCTGTATATTTTAAACCCAATTCTAAGCATTTTTTTACCAACAACCACCCCGGATCAGAAACCAGAGGAGTACCAGCATCTGTTACTAAACCAACTTCAGTATTATTTTTTAACATTTCAATAATCTGAGGAATTTTTTGCTGTTCAACTTCATCATAAAACGAAACTAGTTTCGGTTTATTGGTAATTTTTAAAACTTCTAATAAATTGGCTGTTTTCCGCGTATCTTCACACAATAAAACATCTAATCTTTCAAATGTATCCAATGCTCTTAAAGTAATATCTTTAAGATTACCTATTGGAGTAGCAATAATATACAACATATAAAACTAATTAAACTGTCTGATTACCGCCACTACTTTTCCCCTAATTTGAACTTCTTTGGCATATATTGGAGACATGGTCGAATTTGCCGGTTGTAATCTTATCCGGTCAACTTCCTTATAAAATCTTTTTAATGTAGCAAATCCATTTTTTAAAACCGCCACCACAATATCACCGTTATTAGCATTTTGTTGTTCTTTAATTACCAGATAATCACCATTAAGAATTCCGTCATCAACCATTGAATCGCCTTTTGCCTGCAAGACATAAGATTTTTGACCTGATCTGACTGTACCCACATTAACTGCTAATGTAGCATTGGGATCAGTGTAGGGTTCAATCGGCGCACCACAGGCTATAAAACCAAGTACCGGCAATTCGACCACATTTGACGATGACAAATACTTATTATTATCTACCACTTCGATTCCCCTAACCGAACCCCGATAACGCCTAATAAGACCCTTTTTTTCTAATACTGCTAAATGTTCGTGAACCGTTGCCAACGACGATAGACCTAAATAACCAGCTATTTCGGTTAAAGTTGGAGCATATCCGTTTTCATTTATATTCTGATTTATGTAATCTAATATTTGCTTTTGCCTTTTATATAAAATTGTTGCCATTAATTAATATTACACGAATAATACCCGAAGTCAACTATTTAAATATAATGCTATATTTAAATAACCTATGATAATCGCTCTTATTATTGTCTTTCTATACCTAATAAACCCTAAGTATGTTTCATCAATCGGCGAATTTACACTTAAACAAAATATAATCTATTCAATCGATAACAATGGAAACGCCAAAATTAAACATGATATTTCACTAACTAATAATTTTTCACAAATTTACGCCAAAGAG
>JAYRQZ010000059.1:0-3023 GCA_041910355.1 Candidatus Woesebacteria bacterium
AGTCAAGTGGTGATTATTTACCTATCCTCTAATATTTAAAAGGCTATTTTGTTACTTTTTTAACAATGTCTAAAATTTATATTTTCCATATAACAAATAAATTTTAATTAATCGCAAAACAAGTCTTTTTATTATAATCATCCGAGTTAGCACTTATTAACCACAATTGCTATTTAACTTTTATAAAATTTTATTTTTTATACATCTTATTATTCTTATATATATCTTTGTATTTATATTTATATCTTTATAATTCTATCTTGTAACTTTTTTTAATATAAACTGCTCATTATTTAAGATATAATACTCTCACTACAATTTCTCTTAAACGGTTAATAGCCGCCTAACTGAAAGGATGTAAGAAGACGGGGATTGGCGCAATTGGCTAGCGCGCACGCTTCGGGTGCGTGAGGTTGCTGGTTCGAATCCAGTATCCCCGACTAAACAATAAATATCTTATTAAATAATTATTAAATAAGATATTTTCTTGTCCCTATAGTTCAATGGATAGAACGCGGGTTTCCTAAACCTGAAATGGTAGTTCGATTCTACCTGGGGATACAAACCTTTCTATTCTCCAGAATGTCCGACTTGTCCCGATGAACATATGTGATATCGGGATTCCTGGTGGAAATACTAAATTTTCTCTTTCTCCGCATTATTTATATCTAATATATACTTTACTCCGCTCTTAATCCGCTTTTTACCGCAATCTACCAACTTCAAAATTATCATTTTCATACCAATTATTCTCCGAAATATATCTTTTAAATTTTATAATACATTCTAATACCAATAGATACTAAATATACCAATATCACCGCATATAAGCTTAATTAGTTTTGAAATATTCTTATAAAATTAACAATTTTCACAAATATTTTATATTTTGAAAATAAATTCAAAATTTATATATCAATTAAAATCAGCAAATGGCACAAATTAATGCCTGTTATTCAAGAATAATCGTTCTAAAATAATATCTTAGATATAATAAAAACACTGAATAAATAGACAAAAATACTGAATAAATATCCTTAGCAGTCAAATCAACAAAACGCTAAAATACTTGAAAATAACCTTTATCCGCTTATTTAATAACCAAATTAATCATTTTTCCCGGAACATATATTTCTTTGACAATTTCTTTTCCTTCGATCCATTGCTTTATCCTCTCTAGTCCTCTTGCTTCCTTAAGTATTTCATTTTGGTCTTTTGACTTGTCATTTGAAATTATCAACTGTTCTCTCACTTTACCATTTACTGCTACTGCTATTGTTATTTTATCTTCTACTAAAAGTTTCTCGTTATATTCAGGCCATTGCTGTTGATGCACCGAGGTATACCCTTCCGAAACTCCATAGGAGTGAAGGAGAGCCCACAATTCTTCAGTAGTATATGGTGCCAGTGGTGCCATTAATTTAATTAATATCTTTATATCATCTTTAGATAAAGCTAATTGATCGTTAGAAATTGTATTAAGCGCCTTCATCATTTTGGCAATTGCTGTATTAAAACCAAAGTTGTCAAAATCATTTCCCATCTCCTTGATCAATTTGTTTATAAGCAAACTATTATCGTTTACGCTAACGAATGTATTCTCAATCTGCTTATTTACAAATAGTTCAAATCTATCTAAAAACCTTTTTACTCCCATCAATGTCTTTTCATTCCAAGCCATTGTCCCTTCAAATGGCCCCATAAACATCAGATACATTCTCACCACATCAACACCATATTTATCAGCTACCACTTCCGGCACAATCACATTCCCTTTCGACTTACTCATCCTTTCATTATTAGCGTCCAATATCACTCCGTGGGACATTCTTTTATAGTACGGTTCCTTAGTCGGCACTACTCCCAAATCGTATAAAAACTGATGAATAAACCGCGAATACAACATATGGAGGGTGTTGTGCTCATCGCCACCAATATAAACATCTACCGGCAGCCACTTATTTAATATATCAAAATCAGCCAATTTAATATTATTATATGGATCAGTATATCTCAAATAATACCAATCACTACCAGCCCAGTTGGGCATAGTGTCTGTCTCTCTTTTGGCCTCTCCGCCACAGACCGGACATTTACAATTTACAAATTCATCCATTTTTGACAATGGTGATTGACCATCATCTGTCGGCTCATAAGCCTCTACCTCCGGCAACCTGATCGGCAACTCTTCTTCCGGCACCGTCACCCAACCATCCTTAGGGCAATTTATCATCGGTATTGGCTCCCCCCAGTAATGCTGTCTAGAAAATATCCAGTCTCGCAAATGATAACTACTTTTTGCCTCTCCTACTTCCTTTTCTTTTAACCAATTTATAATTTTATTTCCTGCTTCTTTATAATCAAGTCCATTTAAATCTGCTGAATTCATCATTTTCCCCTGATCGTCAACAACTTCAATTATTGGCAAATCATATTTTTTAGCAAAAGCCTCATCTCTTTCATCGTGAGCCGGCACCGACATAATCGCTCCGGTACCGTATGTTGCCAATACAAAATCCGAAATCCAAATTGGTATTTCTTTACCATTAATTGGATTAATCGCGTTCAAACCTGAAAATACCCCGGTTTTCTCTTTGTTCAATTCAGTTCTCTCCATATCCGATTTTTTTCTGGCTTCATTCTGATATTTCTTAATCAATTCGTTGGTTTCACCTAATTTCATAGCTAATTCATGTTCCGGACTGATAACCATAAAAGTAGCACCGTAAATTGTATCCGGTCTGGTCGTAAACACCTCCAACGGCTTATCTATACCGTTAATTTTAAATTTTATTGATGCTCCCTCACTTTTTCCAATCCAATTTATTTGGGCTTTTTTTACTTTTTCAATAAAATCAGTATCCTTTAAACCATCAATCAGCCGGTCAGCATAATTAGTGATTTTGACAATCCACTGCGAGATATTACGTCTGGATACTTCCGCGCCACATCGTTCGCACTTCCCGTCTATCACTTCTTCATTGGCCAGTCCGACTTTACACGACGGACACCAATTTATCGGC
>JAYRQZ010000060.1:0-1782 GCA_041910355.1 Candidatus Woesebacteria bacterium
CAATTTTATTAACGGTTACCAAAGTTTCAATTGCTACCCGGGATATTCTGTCAAAACTTAATGCCTCATCCAACACCGCATCTGAAATTTGATCACATACCTTATCCGGATGCCCGGCACATACTGATTCTGATGAAAACAGAGAATAATTCATACTATTTTTCCTTTTTAAATATATAAAGGCTTGTCGTCCGAAAACTTTCGGACCGGGCACCGCGATCCCGAAAGCTTTCGGGACTCGGTTGCCAACCCCTACGTCCGAAAGCTTTCGGACAAGGAGATACTCTTGACAATGCTTTTTGATAATATCGAGCCAATCTTTACTTGTCAACTCCAATAATTAAGTCTTCTTATATTCTGAATATAATTTTTGGTGCCAATTCCAGGCAGTTTCTATAATCTGTTCCAACTTATTATATTTAGGTACCCAATTTAGGATTTCTTTAACTTTTACTGATGATGCCGTTAATTCTGCCGGATCTCCTAATCTTCTATCTGCTTCTATAACTTCAAAATTTTTACCGGTGACCTGTTTCACTTTTTCAATTACTTCTCTTACCGAAAACCCTTCACCGTTGCCTAAATTTAACATTTGGCTATCACCACCATTCTGTAAATATTGTAATGATTTAACATGAATATCTGCTAAATCGGTTACGTGAATATAATCTCTAATGCAACTGCCGTCTTTGGTTTTATAATCAGTTCCAAATATTTTGACATTATCTCTTTTTCCCAAAGCTGCATCCAAAATTAACGGTATCAGATGTCCCTCCGGTTCGTGCCATTCGCCCGTTTCCGTGTCCGGATCAGCACCACTGGCATTAAAATAACGCAAAGCGATAAATTTTAAACCATAGGCGGTGTCATAATCATTACAAATTTTCTCCATTATTAATTTTGTCTGACCATATGGATTAATAGGTAATTGGGGATGTTTTTCATCTATTGGTACATATACTGGTTCACCGAATGTGGCTGCTGATGACGAAAATATTAAATATTTAACACCGAATTTTTTCATTACATTTAATAGTGTTAAAGTGTTATTTACATTATTTCCGTAATAAATTTGGGGGTCTTTAACCGACTCCGGCACACTAGCAAACGCGGCAAAATGAAACACTGCTTCTATTTTATTTTGACTAAATATTTCTTCTAATTTCTTCTCATCACCAATGTCTGCTTTAATTAATTTTCCCCACTTGACCAACTCCTGATGTCCCTGCGACAAATCATCAACAACCAAAGTCTCAAAACCTTGTTGACTTAATTCCTTATTTATATGTGAGCCAATATATCCGGCTCCTCCGGTAATTAAAATCATTTTGCCTCCCTATAATTGCAATAAAATAAATAAACCGCCAACCAGTGAATTCAAAACACTAATTATTCCACCAAATGTTGATACCAACAATATTTTTTCATCAGCAAACCCCAACGGTCTTAAGAAATATAAATATAAATTTTCTCTGGCGCCAAAACCAGCAATTGAAATCGGTAAAACCAGTATCAGGGCAATTACCGGCAAAAATATAAATACCTGCAACAAACTGATGCCGGCATTAAAAATTAAACTATTAAACCAAGTTGGTAACATCCATATCGGTTCAGCCAACAATGATATTAAATAAACCTTCAAAATCCGTTGCTTATTTTCATTTTTCAGCAAATCAACAATTTCGAGAACTCGCCGTAATATTTTGTATTTACCAAATATTTTTTCAAAATCAAACGTAAATACCAAAACATAAAATAGAATAGTTCCCAAAGCCAAACCGC
>JAYRQZ010000061.1:0-2820 GCA_041910355.1 Candidatus Woesebacteria bacterium
ACAACCCCAGGCCTTTTTCGCTTTTTCCACTAATGATTATTTACTTGATGTATTTTAAAATTGATATTCGAAAAACAAAATTTTTCAAATATTGGCCCTATGTTTTAGTTTTATTATTGGTGGCAATGGTATTTGCTTGGCCCAATATTGTTGCCAGAACTAACACGGTTAATTCGGGATATAACACCAGTGAAAGTATTTTTTATAATCCATTTTTTCAATATCCAACAGGCATAGCTAAGTATTTACAATTATTATTTGTTCCGATTGATTTGACCCTATATCACACGATGTATATTTTCCCCACTTGGTTAAACTGGTCAATAATTTTGTCTTATTTGGGAATAATGATATACAGCTTTTATAAGGATAAGAGATATTTTTTTGGTTTAAGTTTTTTTATTGTAGTAATATTACCATCAATGGCACCGGTAAAAGTTAGTTGGTTAGTAGCAGAAAGATACGCATTTTTAGCATCATTGGGTTTTTGTTTAATTTTGGGATTGTTGTTAACAGACTTATTTGAAAAATATAAATACGCTACAGTGGCTATTTTAAGTTTGATAACTGTATTATTTTCTTACCGGACAATTTCTAGAAATATTGACTGGCAGACCAATCATAATTTGTGGGTGAACACCTGTCAGGTATCACCCAATAGTCACAATGCATGGAATAATATTGGCGATGATTATGACAAACTTAAACAGTATGATAACGCAGTAAAAGGTTTTACCCAATCAACGATTGTTAAACCAAATTATGCAGATGCCTACCACAATCGAGCTAATATATTTTTTAAGACCGGCCGATTAGATTTGGCCCGGGACAGTTATAATACAGCTTTGTATTACTCCCCTGGTTTAACACAGACGTATTTAAGTTTGACTCAAATTGATTTAATGGAGGGTAAACTTGATTTGGCTTTACAACATGCCACAACTGCATATCAACAGGATCCAACTAGCGTTCAAAACGCATATGTTTTGGCTATCGTTTACGCTCAATCTGGTAATAAACAAAAATCAGTTGAACTTCTAAAAAATATATTAAGGGTACAACCTGATTTCAAATTGGCCATAGACGCATTAAGACAAATAGAAGCTTTGCCGTCATCGACATAATGAAAATATTAATTGTAAATCCTCCCAGTAATGATGACAGTATTAACCGTGATATGGCCGGAGGTTTAGGCTATAGTGCTGGTGATGGAGTGGTATTGGCACCGCTAGATTTATTGAATCTGGCAACAACTTTAAAAAAAAAGCGCAATGAGGTTGTGTTTGTTGATGCAGTAGCGGAAAAGATAAAATATATCAGTTATTTTAATAAGTTGATTTCAGATAAATCGGTTGAGGTGGTAATAGGAAATTTGTCTTTACCGACGATTGATGAAGATATTGAGTTTTATAAGAAAATAAGAAAAGACTCAGGAAAAATAAAAATATTTATTAAAACCGGAATAAATTATTCGCAAATTTTGGAAAAAATAATTAAAGATACCAAAGTTAACGGAATAATTTTTACTGAATGTGACATAAATATTGATAAATATATCAGTGGCGAAGAAAAAAACGGATTGGTAACAATCGAGAAAGGAAAAGTAAAAATATATCCAGCGGGTGAAGTGTTAGAAAACCTTGATAAATTGCCGATTCCGACAAGAGAAATTACTAAAATTAATTTGTATAAATATTTATTGTTACCGGGAACGGTAACAACTATGCAAACTAGTCGCGGTTGTCCGTATCCATGTAGTTATTATTGTCCTTACCCCCTGGTTCAGGGTAATAAATGGCGTTTTATGACTGCCAAAAGAGTAGTTGAGGAAATGTCGGTAATAAAAAAAATGGGTATTAATAATATTTTATTTAGGGATGCAACATTTACATTGGATATGAACCGAGCCAAAGATATATGTAAATTGATAATCAATAAAAAATTAAAAATTAACTGGTGGTGCGAAACCAGAATTAATGTTTTAAATGAAGAATTGATTAAAATAATGAAAAAAGCCGGTTGTAAGGGAATAAACGTAGGGGTAGAAACTATGAGTGAAAATTTAATTGTTAGCCAGGGAAAACCGGGTGTAACATTAAACGATGTAATTAGAATTAGAAAATCTGCAAAAAAATACGGAATAAAATTACATTTTTTAATGATTGTCGGTTTACCAAACGATAATGTTGGTGGTTTATATAGCACATATAAATATTTAATAAAATTAAAACCAGAATCTGCCGGTTTTTCGGTAATTACGCCATATCCTGGTACAAAAATGTTTGATCAGGCAATAAAAGAAGGTTTAATTGGAAAATTTGATTGGACCAAATTTAAAGGCAATATATCAAACATGAAAACCAAATATTTATCACAAAATGAAATTGAATTTGGCCGCTATTTATTAATGATCTCTAATAATCTTTTAAAAAGAAATTTTTTATTTAATAATTTGGGCTTGTTTCTAATAAATACAATATTTGTTGTATGGATGTTAATAAAAAGAAGTTAAAATTACTAATAATTGGCGGGACAGGCAAAATAGGCAGCAAGCTGCTAGACAATATAAATGGGAATTACGACATTAGAGCTTGGTACCGACAGAATAAAATAGAAAATACTCACTTAAAAATAAAATGGTCAAAAGTTGATATTACTCAAATAGATCAAAAAAGTATTAGTGATTTAAAATGGGCGGAAAAGATATTATATTTAGCAGGTACTACAGGGATGAATGATCCGGATAGTTTTAAAGTAAACGTAAACTGTTTAAAAAATATTTTAAATAATTTAGAAAAAAATAAATCAGTTAGCTTTATA
>JAYRQZ010000062.1:0-4047 GCA_041910355.1 Candidatus Woesebacteria bacterium
ATTTTAAAATTGGATTTGCCCGATCCGGGATGCTTCTTGATGAACTGGAACAAGCCGGAGTTGTGGGGCCGGTCAATGGAGTTAAACCACGGGAAATTTTAATTAAAAATTTCACTGATGTTAAATTACCCGTTACCGAGAAGGTAACTTCAGGCCCCCCACCAAAACCTTTGAAATGGCACAGCACCACCAAAGCCCCAAAGAATTTAGGACTTGATATTGGTTTTAATTTGGAAAAATACGGTAATTTATTTGTTGTTGGTTCCCAGTTTACGGCAGTGGGTGATTATATTGATTTCGTTATTGCTGAATTTCTTCGTGATTTTTCTCCTGAAGATCTGAAACTAATTATCATAGACGGCTTTATTACCCAAATAACAGTTCCGGAAAATGTACCTCATTTACTAACCTCAAAAATCACCCGAGCTGATCAGGCAGTTGCCGCTTTTAAATGGGTACATAAAGAGATATATGAACGTCTTAATGGTGACAGAGGATCAACTCCTAAAATCTTAGTGGTTCTTAATGGATTCAATGAAATATCCCCAAATTATAGTGATTTTGACGATATATTTGCCTGGATTATCAGTCATGGCCGGGAGGCGGGAGTTTTTGTGATCGCTACTTTTGATTATCTCCGTTCTGATTTAGGTAAAAATATTTTAGCCGGTAATGGAGCCAGACTGGTGTTTCGTCCGGTTAGTCGGCAAATGGCTCGCACTTCCGGAGTTCCCGAAAGTATTAAGTTGGAGTCACCGAATGATGCAATTTTAGATGTTATTTTTGAACCCCGCCGTAAAGTAACAGTTAAACCTGCTAATCCTCAAAAAATTTATAAGCAGATTTTTAAATAAGACAATGATGGCGAATATCAAAAAAGCCGTCCAATCATTTTTATCATCTCACCCGGCAACTACACTGTTTATCGGCATAATAATTTGTATTTGTATATCCGGTTTTTCAGATTTATTGTCCGGTTATTTTTTGCTGATCGGAACAATACTGTTTTTTTGTCTAATATCAGTTACTGTCGGTTATATTTATAAATTTCTGTCCCGGATTTATAAAATTTTTGCCTGGATAGATGGAGTGTGGGCATTTGTCTTGGTTTTGTTTTTGGGAATGTGGGGTTATAAATATATTCCATCAAAAAATTTAATCGGTGTAATTTTGAACATTTATTGGCTTAATATTTTTGTTTCTCTAATTATCTATTTACTAATACTCCCCTTTGGATTTATTTATAGTTTGATTAGCAAACTTAAATGGAAATTTGTTCAACGGTTGGTTAGTTATATCAACCGATTACTACATCCTCACTATCTTTTTCCGATTAAACTGATTACTTACACTACTTTTTATCTGGTGACATTGACGATAACTACAACTATCGAATTGATCAAATTATTATTTGATCTGATTAAGTTTCCGTTTAAAAATATCCGTAATTTTATCTTGTCGGTATTATATATTGGTTTGACACTATATTTAGTGGCATCGGTGTTTGTGATTGTTGACTATTTAAGAACTCATTATGGATATTACGGTAAGTTTCTGTGCTCGGTGGGCACAAAAGAAAAATTAAAAAAGAAAGTAGTAAGAATTGTGGGTGGATATTCGGAGGGGACCGGATTTTTTATCGACAATAATCAGGTATTAACCAATTTTCATGTAATTGCCGATGAACCCAGTCCCAAAATTATTTTCCCGGACGGTAAATTTGTAACCCCGACAAAAATTACCGGGGACAAGGAAGCTGATTTGGCAATTATGTTTACCCAAAAAGATTATCCCGAATTGGTAATGCCGCTGCCCGACTATATTACTTTTAAAGATGAAGAACCGCTGATGGCAACCGGCTATGCCATGGGGACAGATTTGGTGGGTGATGCAACCGTACTACGGGGTAATTTTGTTGATTACCGGACATCTAGAGAAGACAAAGTTTCTTATATTCAAACCAATATCAGTCTGGTGGGAGGAATGAGCGGCGGACCATTGACCGACCAATGCGGAGTGGTGGCTGGAATTAATACCCAGGGATTGGCGGGATTGTCTTTGTTTATATCAGGCAATAAAGCTAAAGAATTAATTCCCGAGTTTACCGATCAGAATGTGGAAAAAATCGAAGTTGATCCGTCTAAATCACCGGAAGAAGCGGTACGGGCGTTTTATATTTATTTAAAAGCCCGGCGAATGGAAGACGGTTTTAAATTGCTAAGCCGTGAGTATTTACAAAAAACTAATTTTGAAGAATGGACAAATCGATTTACCGATATTATTGATGTTAATGTAATTAAAGTTGAATTGGTCGAAAAATCAAAAGATACAGTGTTAATTAAATTTGCAACAAAAAATTGGGTGAATCAAGAAGCCGAATATCATTATTATGAGGGTACCTGGCAAACAATTTTAGAGGACGGGGTTTTTAAAATGTTAAAAAGTAAAATTAAAGAAGTTGAAGATCCAAAATGGGATTGGTTTTATGATTAATATACAACAATATATTTATGATAGTTTATAGAAGCGTATTAGAAAAACCGATAGTTTTTTCGACTAGTATAGTCATAACGCCTGAAAACTTAGATTCCATTGATTTTGATAAGGTAATATATTTTGAAATTTCTCCCCAAGGAGCTATGGGTAATGACGGGGGGATTCTTATATATTTACTCAAAGATGAAGATAATCTGATTACTTACGAGACAAATGTGTTTTTAGATGAGCAAATGTATAATGCGGTGGCAAAAATAATTGAGCAAAATATGAATCTTTTTGTTCCATACCGTGGTGGAATGGGTAACTATGTTTATATTAAGAAAAATGCTCTACTTGAGGTTGACAAAAAATATAAATGTTTTTGGTATCACTCACAAAACACTAAATTGAGAATTGATAGCTCGGTACAAGGTGTATTTCAGTCTGTAGTAACTGATATGACTAGGCAAAATTCTGATTAGAATTTTGATAGGAGTTATGGAGACAGAAAAGTCCAGACTCGCCTGCTCCGCATCCTGTAAAGATTACAATATTGAAGTTATAATCTTGATATGAAACCAAATTTGATTCTAGTTAAAAAAGAAGAGAAAGAAATTTTACGAAAATTAATAAGAGAATACCAACAAGAATTATTAAAAATAGAAGAACCTGAAGAATATAAATATTTGGATAGTTATTGGGAAAAAGAAAATAGATTTCCTTATTTTATAAAAGTTGACAAAAATATAATCGGATTTGCTTTAGTAAATGATTACAATTTAGTTAATAAAGGTGGTAAAAATATTGCCGAATTCTATATAAAAAAAGAATTTAGGAAAAATGGTATTGGTAAAATAACGGCGATGAAAATTTTTGATTTATTTCACGGAAAATGGGAAATAAGAGAATTGAGAGACAATATAGATGGACAAAATTTTTGGAGAAAAGTAATTAATGATTATACAAAAGGAAATTTTAAAGAAATATTATTAGATGACAATAATTGGCAAGGGCCAGTCCAAATTTTTGAAAATAAATTAGAGGGATAAAAAGGTTCCAGGCTCACCTGCTTTGCCAATTTTCACAAATTTGTGAAATCGTAAGGGATTGGTTTTATGAGTAAAAATGAGTCGAAACTAAAATACTTACCAATTTGCGGTGAGTTTCTTTATAAATTTTATTTCTTAATGTTAGCGATAACTTCAGTTAATTTATTTCTATTCCAAAGTTCCACTTCGCTTGCTTGAGCTAGTGTTTTGGCATCATTGGTAAAACTGCTATTTGTGACTACAATTGCTTTGGTACATCGATAATATTTCATAGCGCCCAGAACTTCCCTAACTGAATTTATTCCAACCAGACCCCTATAACATTTTGCCTGAACAGCTGTTCTTATTCCATCTTTTTCTGTAATCACATCTCCACCAAAATCACCTTTGTGATCATAATAATTCGTTCCGACATGAGTAGCTTTATACCCCAGGTTTTCAAACAAACGTTTAATATAAAATTCAAATTCCTGCCCATTCATTTTATCTATTTCATTTATTCCTGATTTAATTATTTTTC
>JAYRQZ010000063.1:0-2695 GCA_041910355.1 Candidatus Woesebacteria bacterium
TATTAGAACCCCACAGAAGGATTACTGTAAATATTTCCATTGTGTGTCACCATCTGGATTACAGAGCACATTATTAATTTAATCCCCAAGTGACACGGGGATTTTTTTGTATAATTTAAATATGAGAACTTTAATTAAAGATACTCTTGCTCAAGCTAGTCAAAAAGTAATCATTAAAGGTTATGTCAATAGTGTCCGTAGTCACGGTAAGTTGATATTCGCCGATGTTAGGGATCGAAGCGGAATCGTCCAAATTGTCGGAGACAAAAAACTTTCCGATTTAAAAGTCGAATATGTGGTTGAAGTAACAGGTCATGTCAAACCTCGAGATCCAAAATACTTCAACGATAAAATAATTACTGGTAAGATTGAAATTGAAGTTGATGAAATAAGTATTTTATCAACTGCCTCTGATTTGCCTTTTGATATCCATCAGCCGGATTTAAATGTCAGCTTACCGGTATTATTGGATAATCGGGCGGCGTCACTTCGCCATCAAAAAGTAGCCGATGTTTTCAAAGTTCAGGCAACAATTTTAAAAACTTTCCGGGATTATCTCAATAGTCAGGACTTCGTTGAAATTGCAGTTCCTACAATAGTTGCCGGATCAACCGAAGGTGGTTCAGAAGTTTTTCCGGTAGATTATTTTGGTTATCAGGCATATTTAGCCCAAAGTCCCCAGCTATACAAACAAATTCTGGTACCGATTTTTGAAAGAGTATTTACAATTGCCCATGCTTATCGCGCCGAACCTTCAGTAACAACCCGTCATATGACTGAATATGTCGGCTTAGATGTCGAATTCGGATTCATTGAAGATTGGATGGATGTTGTAAAAATGGCAGATAATACAGTTAAAGCTATATTCGACGCCGTAAAAGCTAACCATGGTGATATCTTAAACGAATTCGGAGTTACCATACCCCAAACAATTGATGATACCCCCTGTATCAAATTAAAAGACGCACTTCAATTAATTTACGAACGTACTGGCCGTGATGTCCGAAATGAGCTTGATATGGATCCGGAGGGTGAAAGAGAAATATGTCGTTGGTCAATGGAGAAATATGGTAGCGAGATGGTCTTTATTACCCACTTTTATACTAAAAAACGTGCTTGGTATTCCTATGCCGACCCGCAAAACCCTGAAGTAACTTTAACTCTCGATCTAATCGGTAGGGGAGTTGAGTGGATTAGTGGCGGTCAACGAATTCATAATTATCAGGATTTGCAACAAAAAATTATATCTCGCAATCAGGATCCAAAGGATTTCGAAATCCCTTATGGTCAGGCTTTTAAATTCGGCATGCCTCCCGAAGGAGGTTTTTGTATCGGATTAGAAAGAATCACTCAAAATATACTTGGGTTAGACAATTTACGTCACGCTTCATTATTTCCACGCGACATGGAAAGAATTGATAATCGTTTATCTGTAATTGGTAAAAAGATCAAAAAAAATACTTCAGATCTGACTGATAAATTAATTACATATCTTAAAGAAAAATCGATTGATTACAAATTAATCGACCACCAACCTACACATACATCTGAAGAATCGGCTAAGGTTAGAGGCACAAAATTAGAACAGGGTGCCAAAGCTTTAGTAATGTACGCCGATAATTCGCCGGTTTTAATTGTTTTATCAGCAGCTGACAAACTAAATAATTCAAAATTTAAATCTTCGTTTAAAATCAAAGATTTACGGATGGCGACTCCGGAAGAGGTTTTAAATATTAGTGGTGTAAATATCGGAGCAGTACCACCTTTTGGTAATTTATTTAATACTCCAATTTATGTTGAAGAAAAATTATTAAAATTAGCTGACATTGCCTTTAACGCCGGTTCGTTGACCAAATCGATTATTATGAAAACATCTGATTTTGTAAAATTAGTTAACCCGATTCGGGGTGAATATGCGGTTTAAATACAGGCACACATGGTATGTTTCATTTGTTGTATTAACCATATTGGTTATATTCAGCACACCATCATTTGGAATTTGGAAAGTTTATCCTCGATCAACTACTTCAAAAATTACCTTTTTTGATATTTTAAACCAATATCGTCATCCTTTAATTCCTAAAGTTACTAATAATAAAAATTTATTTTTAAATTCATTAAATTATATTTTATTAGATAACGATACCAACACGGTTTTATTATCCTCAAAACCCAACGATCGGATATTTCCGGCATCAATCACTAAGTTAGCAACTGCTCTTACCGCCCTAAATATCTATCCTTTAGATGAGGTGATTTCCATTGGTTCAACCTACTCCGATGGTAAAGTAATGGGGTTAATTTCAGGTGAAAATATAACTGTTAGATCATTAGTCGACGCTTTATTGGTTTATTCAGCCAACGACGCTGCATATAATTTAGCCATACATCACCGTGATGGTATTTCTGGTTTTGTCAGAGAAATGAATCTTATTGTTAGTCGCTATGGCTTAAAAAATACCAATTTTGTTAATTATGACGGTATTCACAATCCCGGTCATTATTCAACCGTTAATGATTTGGCTCAATTAGGGCGGATAGCTTTAAAAAATTCAGTAATCAACGAAACAGTTAAAAACAAAGAAATTGTTGTCACTGATATTACCGGTAAAATTGTTCATAAACTTACTTCCACCAATGAATTGTTGGGTATCGCTCCTGAAATCGACGGTTTAAAAACTGGTTGGACACCGGA
>JAYRQZ010000064.1:0-2972 GCA_041910355.1 Candidatus Woesebacteria bacterium
AGGAGAGGATTCGCCTCCTACTTTTCCGAAGATCGGTTGTTATTTCGCCGGGCGCAAGGGCCAGTCGGCTGAAGCCGGCCGGTCGAGTCGGAACAGGCCCGACTTTGTGACCCCGTCGGTTGAGGCCAACTCATAAAACGCAGCATTGTTCGGGGGTGAGAAAATCAGGTAAGGATGAGACTTTCCATCGCTCATCCCCATCAGTCCGGATGGGGGAGTAAGAACTTTTGCCAATTCGCGATATTTTTGATTTTTAGTATCGTATCTGTAATAAATCACGATTTGGCAATCCTGACGACCAATAACGACAATCTTGCCGTCGGCATACATGGGTTTGCAGGCTGGGCTGCCGGTGCGGTCGTCAATAACGGGTGCCGGGGGGGTAACCTCGGTGCCTGGAGGGGTTGGCCGAGGCGTTTCGCCGGGCCCTGGGGTCGGCGGGATGGATGTTGGGGGCATGTTGTCGCAGGAGAGCTCGGCGGAGTCACTCAATTTCCCTTCGCTCGTGTCGAGCGTAATTTCGAATACGAACTTTACTCCCGACGAGCAATAGCCGACGACCTTCGCTTTCGGTCGGCTTGCGCCGGCTTGAAGCGTTTTTTCGAAGCGAAAATCACCGCTTCTATCCCATGTTGAAACAAGTACACCGTTTAGATATTCATAAACGGTGGCTGTTCCGCCTGTGATCGTAAGGTCGGCATCGCCGGCTTTGGCCACAGCCTTGGCGATAACCCATTGGGTATCGCCATGAAGATCAAGGCTTGCAGATACGCTGGCCGATTTTGCCGCGAAAGCCGTTGTTGCGCAGCCCGATAAAACAGAGCTGGCGACTAAAACGAGCAGGGTCAATAAAATCCAATACTTTGTTTTCATTCGTTTTTTCCTTTCTTTCGATAAAAAAATTTTTTCTCCTCTGTTTTAGCAGGAGTCCAAGGCTAGGGATGAGTATATCCCCAAGCTTGGACCCCTGAAAGAGGAGAGATTGGTGTCTTGATTGTTAAAGTACTTAGCCAAGAGATGGCCGGTTTGATAGTGGAAGAAACGGAGCAATTCCATTGAAACCACAGTATCAGACTTGGTGGTATTGTATCAAAATGTACGTAAAAGTCAATATTATAAGATAATGTAACTATGGGTATAAATTGGGTTAAAATAAAGAATGAGAGTTTGGTGGTTGATATTGATTGTAATTGTTCTGATTGGATTGGTTGCAATAGTGTTTTTGTGGCCAAAAGAGATAATCAATCCATTTGGTAAATTTCGGGAGACAAGCGTTTTACCATTAGAAAAATACGATTTTGATAATTTGAAGTTAAGAGGTGGAAAGGGTAGTGAAATAAAAATACTGGGTCAAATTCAAGAAATTGAATTGAGAAGAAAAAATGAAAAAAGAATCTATCAAAACAAATTTGATACCCGGGAAATTAGTTTTGAAAGTAATGGTAAAAAGATTAGTGGGATTATTAATTATTTCCCCGCCGACAGCTGGCGCAGTCAGGCGGGCAGGCCGGTGGTAATTATGTTGCGGGGGTATGCTGAAAGAGAAGGATATTATCCGGGATCTGGTACCTGGCGAGTAGCTGATAAGTTGGCCGAAGCGGGGTTTGCCACAATTAGTTTGGATTTTTTAGGTTACGGACATAGTGATCAGGAATCAACTGATATGCTTGAGGCAAGGTTTGAAAAAGTAGTGTCGGTGTTGGATTTGATTGAGTCGGTTAAAATGTTGCCATGGGTGGACAAAAGCCGGATTGGTATCTGGGCACACAGCAACGGTGGGCAGATAGCCTTATCGGTTTTGGAAATAACCGGGGAGAGGTATCCGACTATTATGTGGGCACCGATGACATTGCCTTTTCCCGACAGTGTACTGTCAACGATTGATGAAACTAGCCCGGTTAAAGAAGTGATTGATGAATTCGAGCGACATTATGACGCCCGGCGTTATGCTTTTGAAAATTATTATGAATGGATTCAGGCGCCAATTTTGATTCAACAAGGAACAGCTGACAATCAAGTAAAAGTAGAGTGGCAACAGTCGGTTGTGAAGAAATTAGCCGCTTTGGGTAAAAAGGCGGAATTGATTATATATAACGGAGCGGATCATAATTTAAAAGGTCCTCCAGCTGGCGGATGGGAAGATGCGGTGAAAAAAAATATTATATATTATAAACAATTATTTGGAAAATAACGAATTATAGGGTATAATTAGATATGGAAAATTTGGTTGTAATTGGCCATATGGCAATTAATGAAACCAGAACTAAACAAGGTACTTTTATTTATGATGGTGGTGCCGGCTATCATGTGGCTTGGTCAGCTGGTTTAGTGTCTGAACCGGGCAATGTCTCGTTGATAAGCTGTTGCGGAAATGATTTTAATATTAGAAAATTAACTGATGTTGGAGTAGATGTAAAGGGAATTCGTCGCTTAGATCAAGAATCGGACAGATTTGTTATTGTCGAAACAGAAGGTGGTGGTGACAGAAGTTTTCAGGCCATAGGTAATATGGCAGGAATGGTTGAGGTCAGGAGGTATGATAAATTAATTGCAATGTCGAATTGGGTTCATTTGGCAACGGCACCACCTCAACAGCAATTAAATTGGATAGAACAATTAAGACAGATAAAACCAAGCGTGATGATTTCGGCGGATAGTTTTGAGCTGTTTGCTAGAGAAAACAATGTATTAGTTAAAGAAGTATTATCGAAAGTAAATTTATTTTTTGCTAATGAAGAGGAGTGGCGGTTAGTTGGGGGTGGCAGGTTTGAAACCGATGTGATAATAAAACGAGGGCCAAAAGGTGCTAGTTATTGTAAAAAAAATGGAGAAATAATTGAGGTTGGGGCAATAAATGTTGAAAAGGTAATAGATACGACAGGAGCAGGTGAGTTGGTAGCGGGTGTATTTTTAGGATTAAAATTAAGAAATTTTACAGATATTAAGTCATTGGAGTGGGCATGCAAATTAGC
>JAYRQZ010000065.1:0-3441 GCA_041910355.1 Candidatus Woesebacteria bacterium
CTCCCTGCCAATAATTATTAATTATCACCTCAGTCACCGCACCCTCAACTTGGTTCAATTCCTTACTCTTTTGAAATATTTGTAATGCTTCGGGTAGATTTGTCATTTATCTATATATAATTAGTAATAAAAACATCCTATCAAACGTAATATTTAAAATCAACCTATACTACCTTTTCTTATTAGTATGAAAATTTAATGTTAAAATATTCCCATGGATAAGGTTTATAATTCTTCGAAAGAAGCCGAAATTTATCAGCTTTGGGAAGAATCAAGCATTTTCACCCCTAAAATCGATCCTTCAAAAAAACCTTATTCAATTATTCTGCCCCTTCCTAATGCCAACGACCCAATGCACATGGGTCATGCTTTATTTACCATTCAGGATATTCTAATTCGCTATCATCGGATGTTAGGGGATCCCACTCTCTGGCTTCCCGGTGGTGATCATGCCGGTATCGAAACCCAATTTGTTTTTGAAAAAATGCTTCAAAATGACGGAAAATCCCGTTTTGATTATGACCGTGACACTTTGTATCAGTTAATTTGGGATTTTGTTGAAAAAAATCGGACTCTCAACATGTTTCAAATGAAGAAGTTGGGATTCTCCATGGATTGGACTCGTTATCATTACAGCCTGGAAGAACCGATTGTCAAAAACGTGTTAACGGTTTTTAAAAAACTTCATCAAGACGGTTTAATTTATCGCGATGAAAAAATCGTTAATTACTGCACTTTTTGTGGCACCGCTTTTTCCAATCTCGAAGTTGTTCATAAAACTATCAATTCGCATTTATGGTTTATCAATTATGGTCCGCTGTCAGTTGCCACCACCCGACCCGAAACCATGCTCGGTGATACCGCCGTCGCCGTTAATCCCTCTGATCCCCGTTATCAACAACTAATTGGTACTAAAATTAATTTACCTCTTACCAATCGGCAAATACCCGTAATTGCCGATGATACGGTTGACCCTGAATTTGGCACCGGTGCCGTTAAAGTTACTCCTTCCCATTCTCCTGAAGATTATGATCTGGCCAAAAAACATAATTTGGAATTTATTCGTATTTTTGATTATGACGGTCGGGCTAATCAAAATGTTCCCGAAAAATACCGCGGTATTTTCCCCAACCAAGTCCGCGAAGCTGTAATTAAAGATTTGGAAGAACAAAAACTACTCGAAAAAACAACCGATTATAGCCATGAAGTTGGTCACTGCTATCGTTGTAGCCGGGTAATTGAACCCATCACCGCTCCTCAATGGTATGTCAAAATTGACCATCTGGCCAAACCGGCAATCAAAGCCGCAAAAAATGGTGATGTCAAATTTTTCCCTTTTCGTTTCAGGAAAGCTTTTATTGATTGGATGGAAAACATTCGCGATTGGAACATTAGTCGCCAAATTGTTTGGGGTCCCCGAATTCCGACCTGGTATTGCCTTGACTGCCATCCAAACATTAAAATTAATTTCTTAGACCAAAACAAAAAAATTGTTACCGGTGTTTACGGAGAAATAAAAGATAAATATTCATTTGACGAGATTAGAAGTGGCCTACAATCCCTTACCGCACCGGTAGATGCCAAATATTTTGTCGACAAACTTGATCATTGTCCTGACTGTCGGTCTACTAATTTATTACAGGAAACCGATACTTTTGACACCTGGTTTTTAAGTGGCCAATGGCCTCTTAATACCCTCGGTTTCAATCCGGAAAATCCATCCCAAAGTTCGGCTGATTTTAACTATTTTTATCCGACATCAGTTCTTGATACCCTGTCTGATATTCTTTTTTTCTGGGTGGCCAGAATGATTATGTTTGGTCTATATTTAGCCAAAGATGTTCCTTTCAAAACTGTCCATCTTCACGCCAAAGTAGTTGATTCCAAAGGTCAAAAAATGTCAAAAAGCAAAGGTAATGTCGTCGATCCTTTAGTTATGACTGAAAAATACGGCACCGATGCTCTTCGTTTTTCTTTGGTTTACGGAATAGCACCGGCATCGGAATTTGTTGTTTCCGAAGATAAACTTCGGGCTCACCGTAATTTTGTCAATAAAATCTGGAACGCCTCCCGTTTTGTGATGATGACCATTGATAAATTTCCCAATAGTGATTTAACTTTCAAACAAAACGAATACAAAAATAATGCTGAAGATAGCCAAATACTTGATAAATTAAACAAAATAATCATTTCTACCACTGCCGATATCAACCGTTATCATTTTGGTCAGGCTTCAGAAAATCTTTATCAGTTTTTCTGGCATGATTTTTGTGACATTTATATTGAAGCTATTAAGAATCGGGAAGCCGATGTCGCTCCGGTTTTACTTCACGTTTTAGTTACTTCTCTCAAATTGCTTCACCCATTTATTCCCTTTGTTACCGAAACAATTTATCAATCGTTAAAAACTACCTACGGCCTCGATGAGCCAATTTTAGCTTCATCTGTCTGGCCAAAACCTGTGAATGACCAAAGCTAGATATTTAATTTCATTCATTTTATTTTTGATTGTTATTTTCAATTTATACAATGTAATTCGCCATCCTTCACCCGATGTTAATGCCAAATTATTAATGGCCTCACTTTCTCAAGGCGATCGTTATTATGGCCGGCTATCATTGTGGTATTTATTTGCCCAAAAAGGTGATTGGGTAAACGCCAACCTTTTGGAATCAGGCCTTGATCCGGTTGATCTTGCCGTTTACAAAAAAAATCATTTGTCGTCAGAGTTAAAAAAGACGATTAATGAATTGGTGGTCAAACCAGACAAAACTACTGAAGATTGGATCGAACTAGCCCGGATTCAAACTATATTAGGAAACATCGATGATGCCAAATTATCTGTTACCAAGGCCAAAAACCTCGATCCGGTTAGAGACGATATTTCTCAAATTTACTACCAACTTCTACGCTAAACCACCACGTCATTGCGATCCCGAAAGCTTTCGGGAGAAGCAATCTTTACAGGATTTGACAATACAAATCTCTCCACTCTGGATTAAATTTTTTTTAGAAATTGGATATTAGAAATTAGATATTTTTCTCGTATATCTTTTTACCGTTTACTAATTACTGTTTACTATTTACCAATTATTCTTTTTCCTTTTTCTCAGCGGCTTCTTTTGCTTCATCAGCTGCTTTTTCTTCCGGTGATTTTTGTTCAGTTGCCGGCACTTCACCCGGCGCAACTTCAGTTTCAGCTACCGGTTCTTCTTCAACTTTTGGTTCTTCAACTTTTACTACCACCATTTCTGCTTCATTTTTAATTTCAACCTTACTCCTGTCTACTACCAAATCAGCAATGTTAATTTGAGATTCCAGAGTTTCCAGTTTTGACAGATCAACTTCAATTTTTTCTGGTAAATCAGTTGGTAATGCTTCAATTTCAATTTCATCGATAACCTGAACCATTACATTACCGTCTTTAACCGCCTGTGATTC